>SXHP01000119.1 GCA_005773165.1 Sphingomonadales bacterium
AAAACGATTTCGACACCGCGACGGTGTACGGCTTCCTCAAGCGCTACGGGCTGGAGGACGAGGTCCGCGTCAACATTGAGGCGAACCACGCGACGCTCGCGCGACACACCTTCGAACACGAGATCGCGACCGCGGGCGCGCTCGGCATCTTCGGCTCGATCGACGCCAACCGCGGCGACGAGCAGAACGGCTGGGACACCGATCAATTTCCCAATTCGGTCGAGGAGATGACCCTCGCCAATCTGGAGATCATCCGTGCAGGCGGGTTCACCACCGGCGGCTTCAACTTCGACGCCAAGGTTCGCCGCCAGTCGACCGACGCGGCCGACCTGTTCCACGGCCATGTCGGCGCGATCGATGTCGTCGCGAAGGGCCTGCTCAACGCCGCGGCCTTGATCGAGGACGGTCGCTTCGACGAGTGGCGCAACGCGCGCTACGCCGGTTGGGACGAAGAGATCGGCCAGGAGATCGCCGAACTCGACCTCGCTGGCATCGCCGACCTGGCGATCGCGCGCGACCTCGACCCCAAACCGCCATCCGGGCGACAGGAGCGGTACGAGAATCTCCTCAATCGGCTGATCTGAAGGCCTGAGAGAACCAAAGGGGCGGTGCTGCATTGAGGGTTCCATGAGAACCGCCTTGCTCGCCGCCCTTTCCCTTGCAGCCACAGTCCCTGCGCTCGCGCAGAGCAGCCCGGAGGACAACGACAAGCGCCCGATGCAGGCGTGGTTCCACGAATTGACCCCGGTCAAGCCCGGCCTTGACTTCGCCTCGCGCATCAAGCTGCCGCGTGGCTACCGGATCGCGGTCTGGGCGAAGGACCTCGGCAACACCCGCATGATCGCGGTCGCACCGAACGGCGACGTATACGTGAGCCGCCGCTCGGAAGCCGACATCATCCGCCTGAGCGATCGCAGCGGCGACGGCCGCGCCGACGCCGCGCCGGTGGTCGTCGTCAACCGCCCGGGACTGCACGGCCTGACGATCCACGAAGGCACGCTCTACTTCATGACCGCGCGCGAGGTGTTCCGCGCGCCCATGCTGCCGAACGGCGATCTGGGCAAGGTCGAGACGCTGATCGACGACCTGTCCGACGCAGGCCAGCATCTCAACCGCACGCTCGCGGTCGGGCCCGACCGGATGCTCTACATCAGCGTCGGGTCGACCTGTAACGCCTGCGACGAATCGAGCCAGGAGAACGCGACGATCGTCCGCGCCAGCCTCGACGGCAAGACGCGCAGCATCTGGGCGTCGGGGCTGCGCAACACGATCGGCTTCGGCTGGCATCCGCGGACCGGCGAGCTGTGGGGCTGGGACCAGGGGATCGACTGGCTCGGCAACGACCTGCAAAAGGAGGAGTTCAACCGGATCAGCCGCGGCAAGCGCTATGGCTGGCCCTACATATTCGAGAACGGCCAGCGCAATCCGCAGGACGAGCCGCCAGGCGGGCTGACCGCGGCGCAATGGGCGGCGGCGAGCGAGAACCCGGTGCTGATGCACGTCGCGCACAGCGCGGGGATGCAGATGGCGTTCCACCCGGGCGGCGGGTTCGGGCCGGACGCAAGCGGCGACGCGTTCATCGCGCTGCACGGGAGCTGGAACCGCAAGCCCGCCTCAGGCTACGAGCTCGCCCGCGTCCGCTTCGACGCGAGCGGACGCGCGACGCGGATCGAGACCTTCGCGAGCGGCTTCATGTCGACCGACGGGAACAGCCACTACGGCCGCCCTTGCGGGGTGGCGGTGATGCCCGACGGGTCGCTGCTGCTGTCCGACGACGCAAATGGGATCGTCTACCGCATCACCTACGACGGCGCGCGCGGCCCCGCCCTCGCCTACGCGCCGCCAGCAGGCCCGGCGCAGGCGGAGGCGATGCGCGGATCGGGCGTGCCGCTCGCGCTCGCTCGATCGGAAACCGCCCCGCGGAGCGGCGCACGCATCCGCGTCACCTCCGCCGCCTTCGCCGCCAACGGCGCGATCCCGCGCGACCAGAGCGAGTACGGCCTCGGCATCTCGCCCCCGCTCGCGTGGGACCCGGTTCCGGGCGCCGCCGCCTATGCGATCATTGTCGAGGACCCCGACGCGGCGACGACCAAGCCGGTCGTCCACTGGATCGCCTGGAACATCCCCGCCGCCACGACCCGCCTGCCCCAGGGTCTAAACGAGCGCGACCGGCTGAACGGCGAAGGTGTCGAGGGGACGATGCAGGGCGCGACCACGCGCGGCGCGATCGGCTGGTTCGGCCCACGTCCGCCCAAGGGCGACCGCCCGCATCGCTACCACTTTCAGCTGCTCGCGCTCGACCGGATGCTCGACCTGCCGCTCGGGGCCGACCGCGACCGGGTGCTGGCGGCCGCGCGCGGCCATGTGATCGCGACCGGCGAGCTGGTCGGGACCTATGCGGAGCCCAAGGACTAGGCGCCTGACTGACCGCGACGAGGCTTGAGCGACACCCGTGCGAGCATGTCGTGCGAAGTGAGGAACAGGCTGCGCCCGCCCTCGCCAACGCAGCAGTTCGCCACCGCCTTGCCGGTCGCGATCAGCCCCAGCCGCCGTCCGTCGGCGGCGAGCACATGGACGCCGCCCGGCCCCGTCGCAAACACCCGGCCGTCCGCGTCGACGTCCATGCCGTCTGGCAGCCCGGGCAGTCCGCGCGCGTGGTCGGCGCGCATGTCGCAGAACAGGCGACGGCCGTTCGGCATGCCGTCCGCCCCCAGCGTATAGGCCAGCACCTCCGGCCGCCGTTCGTCGGACAGGGCGACGTACAGCGTCCGCTCGTCACGGGACAGCGCGACGCCATTGGGACGGCGCAGCTCTCCGTCCACCAGCGTCACCTTGCCGTCGGGGGTCAGGCGATAGAGGCCGTTCACCGCCTGCTCGCGCAACGGCGATGCGTCGCCACCTTCGAATCCGTACGGCGGGTCGCTGAAATAGATGACGCCCGACCGGGCGAGGACCAGATCGTTCGGGCTGTTGAAGCGCTTACCCTCGAACCGGTCGGCGAGGATCGTGCGCCGCTTGGTCCGGAGGTCGACACGCACGATCGCGCGCGTGCCGCTGTCGGCGATCACCAGAGCTCCGCGTCCGTCCAGGACCAGCCCGTTCGCGCCCGCCTCGCGCACCCCCGCCGGGATCGGACCCTGCATGCCCGACGGCGAGAGGAACGGCCGGACGCCGTCTGCGCGCGTCCAACGATGGACGACGTTGTTTTGCGGATCTCCGAACAGCAGCGCATTCTGCTCGGGAACCCACACCGGCCCCTCCGCCCAGCGATACCCGCGCCCGAGCACCTCGACCTGCGCGTTCGCGTCGATCACGGCATCAAGCGCTGGGTCAAGGCGGGTCACTCCCGCTGCGATCGATGCGGCGATCGCCCGTCCCGCAACCGCCGACGCCGTCAGCCCCGCCAGCACCGCCCGCCGCGCGATCATGCGGAAAGACTCACATGGCGACGTTCGGCGGCTGATCGGTAGATCGCCTCCATGACACGCAGGTCGGCGAGCCCCTCCTCGCCCGCGACGATCGGCTCGCGCCCTGCCATGACGCATTCGGCGAGATGGTCGAGCTGACCCGCGAACTGATTCTTGCGCTGGGGCGGCAGCACCCGCGCCTGGGCGGGCCCGTCCTTGCGAATGCGCATCGCCTGGCCCTCGTAGGAGGTGGCGGGTTCCATATCGATCCAGCCGTCGGTTCCGACCACCCGGTACTGGTTGTGGTTGGAGCCGTAGCTCGACACGCAGGTCGCCTCGATCCCCGACGGGAAGCGCAGCAGAAAGCTGATCCGGTCCTCCACCGTGCGGAACCGGGGGTCCGACCGGTCGGTCGCCTCCATCGCGCTCACCTCGATCGGCTCCTCACCGGTCAGATAGCGTGCGGCGTTGAGGCTGTAGATGCCGATGTCCATCAGCGATCCGCCACCTGACAGCGCACGATCCAGCCGCCACTGACCCGCCCGCGCGTTGAAGCCGTGTTCGGAGGTGACGATCCGGGTGCGCCCGACGTGCCCGCCGCGCGCCAGCTCGATCGCGAGCCGGTTGTACGGCTCGAAACGCGAACGGTATCCGATCATCAGCTTGCGTCCGGCCTGACGGCACGCCGCGATCATCGCCTCGCATTCCTTGACCGACACCGCCATCGGCTTCTCGCACATGACATGCTTGCCCGCCCGGGCTGCGCGGATCGTGTATTCGGCGTGCATGCTGTTGGGCAGGATGATGTAGACCGCGTCGATATCCGGATTATCGCGGATGCGGTCGAACTGAGCATAGCTGTAGCGATGGCTCGGAGGGATGTTGTACTCTGCCCCATAGCGCTCCAGCTTGGCGGGAGTCCCGCTGACCAGCGCGACGAGCCGCGCATGGTCGCAGCCCGCGAAATTGGGCATGATCTGCCGCGTCGCATACCCGCCGAGCCCGACCACCGCATAACCGAACCGCCGCTTCGGCTCGGCCGCGCACGCCACGCCGGAAAGGCTTAGCGCAGCGAGCCCGATGCCGCCCAACATTTGTCTGCGATCCGTCATACCCCGCCTCCCTTTGATTGATCTCAGTTGCAGGCGAGCACCGCATCCGCGTCGGTCCCCAACGCGGCGCGCGCCAAAGCGAACCGCATCGCGCCGTTCGATCGGATCGCGAACGGAGTCTCCACTGCGGACAGCCCCGTGCCAAGGCATTTCAGCGGCACGCCCAACGTTATGAACTTGCCCGTGGGAACGCGGCTCAGCGGCACCGGCTTGGCGCACCCCGGCCCGCACCGCGCGAGCACCACCGCATCGGCTGCGGGAGGCGTATCGAAGCGGACCGTCGCCACCACCATCACATCACCGTTCGCCTCGCGGGTCAGGTCGAGCGGCGCGCTGGCGTCGAGCGACACCTGCTGCGGGCCGCCACCGCGAAAGTCGAACAGCCGCGCGCCTTCCTGCACCCGTGCGTCGACCGCCGTCACCCGGATGCGCCCGGAGGCGCCCTGCGTGGGCACGGCGGTGATGCGGGTCGAGTCCCCTTCACCGTTGCCGACGTTGAGCGACCAGGCCGCGGCCGGAACGCCGTCGGCGAAGAACACACCGCCCGTGTCGACGTCGGCGACGCCAGCATCCTCGGACACCCGCGTCCACGTCGCCGTCGGCTCGCGCCCGGTCAGGCCATAGCCGAGCGGATACAGCACCGGCCCCTTGCCCCGCGCGGTCGCAGGCCACGGCATCGCCAGCCGCCCGGTGAAGCCGGGGTGGGCGGCGCTCGCGAACAGCCGGTCGGCCACCCCCGCGCCCTCGCTGCCCGGCAGCCAGGCGACGACGAACGCATCCGCCGTGTTGAGCTCGTGGCCGGTGAACAGCGGCCTCCCGGTCAGCATCACCGCGACCACAGGAACGCCCTGCGCCTTCAGCCGCCGCATCGTCTCCAGCGGACGGCGCAGCTCGGCGCGGAGCTGCAGCGTCTTCACGTCGCCCTGGAACTCTGCATAGGGCGTCTCGCCGAACACAACGATCGCGACGTCGGGCTTGGTCCTGAAGCGGCCGTCGGGAGCCAGCTCGGCGTTGCCGCCGGCCTGGGCCGCGGCCGCCTTGATCCCGCCCCAGATCGAGGTAGCGCCGGGAAAGTTCGCGTTGGTCAGCCCCGTGCCCTGCCAGGTCAGCGTCCAGCCGCCCGATTGGCGCGCGACATCGTCCGCGCCGTCGCCCGCGACCAGGATGTTCGCGCCGGGCTTCAACGGCAGCACGCCCTGGTTCTTGAGCAGCACCAGCGACTTTCCCACCGCCTCGCGCGCGACCGCGCGGTGCGCGGATGAGCCGAGCATGTCCCATCTGCCGCTAAGCGGGCGCGACGACGGCTTGCCCGCTTCGAACAGCCCCATCCGGAGTTTGACCCGCAGGATGCGCGCGACCGCATCGTCGAGCCGCGTCATCGGCACGGTCCCGTCCTTCACCTGGGCGAGCAGCGACGCGTACAGCGGCTTCCAGCTGTCGGGCGCCATGTACATGTCGATGCCGGCGTTGATCGCCTGCGGGCAGCTCGCATTGGTGCAGCCCGCGACCTGGCCGTGCGCATTCCAGTCGGTCACCACGAAGCCGCCGAAGTTCATCCGCTCCTTGAGCACGTCGGTGACCAGCCCCTTGTGCCCCGCGATCTTCACGCCGTTCCAGCTGGAAAAGCTGGTCATCACCGTCGCCACGCCCGCGCCGATCGCGGGAACATAGGGGCGGCCGTGAATGTCGCGCAGCTCGGTCTCGCTGATCCGCGCGTCGCCTTGATCTCTTCCGTCGAGCGTGCCGCCGTCGGCGAGGAAGTGCTTGGTGCTGGCGAGCACATAAGGACCTTCAAGCAACGGTGCGCCGCCGGCCGCGCCCTGCAAGCCTAGAACCATCTTGTCGGTGTAGCGCGCGACCAGCGCCGGATCGGACGAATAGCCTTCATAGGTGCGGCCCCAGCGCGCGTCCTGCGGCACCGTGACCGTCGGGGCGAAGGTCCACTCCTGCCCCGTCACCCGGATCTCGGCCGCGGTCGCCGCCCCGATGCGCCGGATGAGCTCGGGATCGTTCGCCGCGCCCAGCCCGACATTGTGCGGGAACAGCGTCGCGCCGACGATGTTGCTGTGCCCGTGCACCGCGTCGGTTCCCCATATGACGGGCACGCCGACTCGCCCGCCGCTGCGATCGACCGAGGCCGCGTAAAAGGCGTCGGCGAGCTCCAGCCACTTCTTGGCGGGTGCAAGGTCGTCACCGCCCGGCCCCGAATTGCCGCCGTTCAACACCGATCCTAGATGATAGCGGCGGACGTCGTCGGGTGTGACGCTGCCGATGTCCGCCTGGATCACCTGCCCCACTTTCTCCTCGACCGTCATCCGGCGCAGCAGGTCGGCGATCCGGGTCTCGAGCTTGGCGTCTTCGGAGTGCGGCCAGCGCGCCTCCGGCCAGCGTTCGGGATGCGCCGCGCTTTGCACGATCCCGCTTTCCTGAGCAGCGATGCCGACGGGCATCATAGCCGCCGCCAGCATCAGGGGCGCACTTGCGCGAACGAACCGTCGCCGAACCATCGAACCCTCTCCCACGCGCCGCCATATAATCTGGCGCTCAAAGTTCGTTGTCAACGTTGTCAACCTTCTGTCAAGCGGTCACCGCTTCGGCACAGGTCCGGTCGACTGCCGGATCACCAGTTCGTGCCGGTGTTCGCGTCGCATCTCCACCGTCCCGCCCTCCAGCTGCGCGATCACCATGTCCGCGGCTGCGACGGCCATCTCGAATACCGGCTGGCGCACGGTGGTGATCGCCGGCCAGGCGATGCGCGACACTTCCGAATCGTCGAATCCCGCAATCGAGAGGTCGCCCGGAACCGTCAGCCCGGCCTCGCGCGCCGCGATCAGCGCGCCCACCGCCATGTCGTCGTTCTGCGCCAGGATCGCCGTGGGCCGGTCCGTCTGCCCCAGCAAGCGGACCGCGGCGGCATAGCCGCTCTCGTGGGTGAACATGCCGCTTTCGATCCGATCGAGCCGGATCGACAATCCGGCGGCGTGGAACGCCTGCGAATAACCGATCAGCCGGGCTTCCGCAGAGGCGTGGGTCGGATCGCCCTTGATGATGGCGATATCGCGGTGACCGAGATCGATCAGATGAGCGGCGACTTCGCGCGCTGCGGTCACGTCGTCCAGGAGGTTGCTCGGAGCCGCCTCGACCAGGCGAGTCGGCGCGATCCGCGCGCACTGAATACGCGCCGCGGCGAGGTCCTCCAGGATTCGGAGGTTGTCGGAAGCTGGGGGGGCCAGCACCACCCCGTCGAGCGCGGCCGAGCGGAGCAGGCCCACCACCTCTCCCTCCCGCTCCGCGACCGACGCGACGGGGATCACGACCAGCTGATACTGCTCGTCGCGCAGACGGTGCAGCACGCCCATCTGCAGATCCACCACATAACTGGGCGAAGGATTCTCGTAGACCAGGCCGATCAGATGCGAACGCCGCTGCACAAGTCCGCGGGCGAACATGTTGGGGTGATAGTTGAGCGCCTCGGCGGCAGCCCGAACGCGCCGCTTGACGTCTTCCGTCACGTGCGGCTCGCCGTTGAATACGCGAGATACCGTTTTGGACGAAACTCCTGCGTGGCGGCCGACGTCGACGATCGTGGTGCGGCGATGGTCTTTGCTCATTCTGTTTTAGCCGCCTCCATTGTCGCGCGATTTCGTGCGGTTAGCCGCAACGTACCAGATCCGCGCACGCCTATCGCGCCACACTGACGCAATTTCCTTTCTTTCTTACCTCTATTTTGCTAATTGACAACGTAAGACAAAGTGGTAGCGTTACCAGTATCGGTCTACAAACCGGTACAACTAGCGGCGGCGCAGCCGTCGGGAAACGGAGGGGATAATGAGGGGCTCGGCACTTCTGACGGCGCTCGTGCGCTCGACTTCGGCGATGGCGGTGGCGACCTGCCTCGCCCTGCCTGCAATCGCTTCGGCGCAGGTCGCCGTTCCTGTTGATCAAGGCGCGCAGGCGACGAACGCGCAGCCGAGCGACAATCCCGCCCCCGATCCGCAGGCCACCAACGCTCAGGCGACCGGGCAACAGACCGCGGCCGAGCCGACCGGCGAGGACATTGTCGTAACCGGCATCCGCGCCGCGCTTGAGGCCGCGCGCGACATCAAGCGCAACTCCACGGGCGTTGTCGACGCGATCTCGTCCGAAGATATCGGCAAGTTCCCCGACACCAACCTCGCCGAGTCGCTCCAGCGCATTCCGGGCGTATCGATCGACCGCCGCAACGGCGAAGGTGCGCTGGTGACGGTGCGCGGCTTTGGCCCGACGTTCAATCTGGTGACCGTCAACGGGCGTCAGGTCGCGACGTCGGATGTCTTTTCCGCTGGCGGCGATCAAGGCGTCGACTTTTCCCGCGCCACCAGCCGGTCGTTCGACTTCACCAATCTGGCGTCGGAGGGTGTGTCGCGGCTGGAGGTCTACAAGACCGGCCGGGCCGCGATCCCGTCGGGCGGCATCGGCGCAGCGGTCAACGTCGTTACCCAGCGCCCGCTCGACAGCCGCGATGACGGTCTGCGCGGCAGCATCGGCGTCAAGGGACTTTACGACACCAGCCGCGACTTCAAGATCACACCGGAACTGTCCGGCGTCGTGACCTGGTCCGACCCGACCGATCGCTACGGCGTGTCGCTGTTCGGCTCCTACCAGAAGCGCGAAAGCGCCGCCGCCAGCGCGACCTCGAACGACTGGAACATCACCCGCTTCTCGGCGATGCCGGGCCGGGGGCCGAACACGCGCATCACCAACGCGCCGAGCGATCCCAACCAGCTCGTCGCAGTGCCTAACGACAGCCGCTACCACTATTCCGAATCGGAGCGTGAGCGCATCAACGGCCAGGCGACCGTCCAATTCCGCCCCATCGAGACGCTGACCTTCACCGCCGATGCGCTGTTCGCGCAGAACCGGACGAGCGAGGCGCGCTCCGACCAGACCAATTGGTTCAACCGTCCGTTCGACACGGTGACGTTTGACAGCAATCCCGTCGTCGCCACCGCGGTGCAGATCAGCGAAGGCACGCTGTACGGAACCAAGGACATCGGCTTCGAGCAGCAATATCGCGCCACCAAGAGCCAGCTTCAGTCCTACGGCGCGAATGCGAGCTGGGAGATCGCCGAAGGCTTCACGCTCAACCTCGACGCGAACCATTCCAAGTCGAAGAGCACGCCCGACTCCGCCAACGGCGCAAGCTCGACCCTGGTCAGCTTCGGCGCGCCGGTCGTCGACGGCCACAGCGTCGATTATACCGGAAAGATCGGCAAGCAGGATTGGACGCTCAACGACAATCTGGGCAACCGCAACGGCGTGCTCGACATCGGCGATCTGGGCACCCAGGTGCAGCGGACCAACGCCTCGCGTCAGGATCAGCGGATCAATCAGTTCCGCGCCGACCTGGGCTGGGACTTCGGCGGCGCGGGCCGTTTCGATCTCGGCGCAACCTACACCGATTCGCGGATGACGAGCCGCCGCACCCAGACTCAGCAGACGCTAGGCGACTGGGGTATCACCCGGGTCGGCGACGTGCAGTCGATCGCGGGCAGCCTCGTCGAGCAATTCTGCCTGGGCTGCAAGTTCGACCGCTACAACCCAACCGATGCGCAGATCGCCTTCCGCGGCAACGCGGTCGACCTGTATCAGGCGTTCGCGGACGCCTACGCCGCGCGCGGCAACCAGATCAGCGTCACCGGCAACGATTTCGATCGGGTGGGCGAGAAGATCTGGGCGGGTTACGCGCAATTGACGGTCAAGGGCGACCTGATGGGGCGTCCCGCCACGCTGGTCGCAGGCGTGCGCTACGAAAACACCAAGATCACGTCGAACTCGCTTGTCGCTCAGCCCGACCGGATCGAATGGGATTCGGACAACGATTTCAGCCGGGTGGTGTCGAACACCATCATCCCGATCACCCTCCGCGGAGAATACAACAACCTGCTGCCCGCGGTCGATTTCCAGATCGAGCCGATCGACGAGGTCGTCGCGCGCGTCTCGTACAGCAAGACGCTCGCCCGGCCCGATTACGGCAATCTGTTCGCCTCGCAGTCGGCGAATGGCCCCAACCGCCCGACCGCGCTGGGCGGCGTGGCGACGGGATCGTCGGGCAATCCCGGCCTCCGGCCGCTCGTCTCCGACAATTTCGACATCTCGCTGGAATGGTATTATGACCGGTCCAGCTACGTGTCGGCGGGCTTCTTCGCCAAGAAGGTCAGGAATTTCGTCGGGGTCGGCCAAGTCCTGCAGCCGCTATTCGGCCTGCGCGATCCCAGCGCGGGCACGGCGGGTTCGCGGTCGGGAACCGCGCTGGCCGAGTTGAACCGGCTCGGCACGACGGTCAGCGACGTCAGTCTGTTCACCTTGACCGCGCTGATCGTCCAGAACAACGGCAATCTCGCCGCGGCCTCGCAGCAGTTCCAGGCGAATCTGGTCAACGGTCAGTTGAGCCAGCAATTCGTCGACACGGTGCTCGCGCAGACCGACGTCATCGCCAACGCCACCGATCCGCTGTTCGAGTTCTCGGTCGCCACGCCGATCAACAACCGCAGCGGCAACATTAACGGGTTCGAAATTCAGGGCCAGCACTTCTTCGGCGACACCGGCTTCGGCATCTCGGGCTCTTTCACCAAGGTCAACGGCGACGTCGACGTCGACGTCGGAGCCGATCCGAGCCAGAACGTGTTTGCGCTCGTCGGCTTGAGCGACAGCTTCAATATCACGGGCATCTACGACAAATACGGTCTGTCCGCCCGCGTGGCGTACAACTGGCGCGACAAGTTCCTGTCGGGGACGAACCGGGGCGCGAGCCGCAACCCGACCTTCGTGGACTCGTTCGGGACGGTCGACGTCAACATCAGCTACGACCTCACGGAGAACATCGCGGTCTCGCTCGAAGCGATCAACGTGCTGAGCGAGCCCGTCAGGACCTATGCCCGCGACGAGAACCAGCTCTGGTTCGCTCAGGAGCTCAAGCCGCGCATCCTGCTCGGCGCCCGCTACCGGTTCTGATCCGGGCGCCCGAACGGTAAAGGGGAGAAAGGGTCGCTCTACGTAGCGGCCCTTTTTCGCCTTGAGCCATAGGGCCCACCACCTATCATGCGGCAATCTCCCGCGCGGGCGTATGCGCAACCCTCTTCAGGCGGAACGCCGTTCGATGACAAACCGCGTAAGGCTCGATAACGTCGATCACGCCGAGCTGACGGTAGCGGCCGGTCATGCGCGCGCGTTCGGCGACGCGGTCAACCAGGTGCTCGTCCTCCCATCGGAGTTCGAGCAGGTTCAGCGCGAATACCCCATCCTGTTCCGCCGCGATGAGGCGGAGAGCTTCTACGCGGTCGCGTTGCTCGGGCTCGATCTCGACGAGAATCTGTTCCTCGCCGATGAAGGGTGGCAGGCGCGCTATGTTCCCATGGTCCAGCAGCGCGGGCCCTTCCTGCTTGGTCCGCCGGCAGACGGCGGCGGCGAGCCCGTCGTCCATGTCGACCTGGACGATCCCCGCGTGGGCGCTGCAGGTGGCGAGCCGCTGTTCCTCCGCCACGGCGGGGCGACCCCCTATCTCCAGCGCGTTACAGGAGTTCTCCACGCGCTCCGCCGCGATGCGGAGACCGCGGGGCCCTTTTTCGCCGCGCTGCAGGCGTGCGACCTCATCCAAGCCGTGTCGCTCGACATCAAACTCGACGACGGCAAGAGCTATGTCGTCCCCAACGTCTTCACCGTCGCCCAGGACCGGCTCGCCGCGCTCGGCGGCGCGCCGCTCGACCGTCTGCACCGCAGCGGCTTTCTGCGCCCCGCGATCATGGCCGCGACGTCGATCGCCAACGTCTCGCGGCTTATCGAGCTGAAGAACACCCGGGAAGCCGCGCGATGACTGCCGCCTTGCGCCGCACCCGCGTTGTCGAGGGCGCGACCGGCCTCTCGCCCGATGCGCTGCTCGCCGACGGCCGTCCCGTCATCCTGCGCGGCCTTGCCGCCGATTGGCCGCTGGTCGCCGCCGGACGCGAAGGCGCGGACGCCGCGATCGGCTACCTCAAGCGGTTCGATGCGGGCAGGCAAGTCGTCGGCTACACCGGCGAGCCCGCGATCGGCGGCCGCTATTTCTACCGCGACGACTGGTCCGGCCTCAACTTCGAGGCGAAGCGGGTCGCGTTGTCAGACTATCTCAACCGGATCGCGGCGCACAGCGACGATCCCCTCCCTCCGTCCTTTTATGTCGGCTCGACCGACCTCGACACCTACCTGCCCGGCCTCAGCGCCGAGAACGGCCTCGCGTTTCCCGATCCGCCGCCGGGCCGCGATCCGCCGCTCGTCAGCATCTGGATCGGCAACCGGACGGTCGCCGCGACGCACTATGACATGTCGAACAATCTCGCCTGCTGCCTGGTCGGCC
The DNA here is from genome assembly GCA_005773165.1 of Sphingomonadales bacterium. Classification (GTDB taxonomy): domain Bacteria; phylum Pseudomonadota; class Alphaproteobacteria; order Sphingomonadales; family Sphingomonadaceae; genus Sphingomonas. The sequence continues at coordinate 12,891 of SXHP01000119.1, forward strand.
GCCGCCGGTTCACCCTTTTCCCGCCGAATCAGATCGCCAACCTCTATCCCGGTCCGCTCGAGCCTACCCCCGGCGGCCAAGTCGTCAGCATGGTCGACCTGCGCGCGCCCGATCTCGACCGCTATCCGCGCTTCGCCGACGCGCTCGCGACCGCCGAGGTCGCCGAGCTGGAGCCCGGCGACGTCCTCTTCTACCCCGCGCTGTGGTGGCACAATGTCGAAGCGCTCGACGGCTTCAACGTGATGATCAACTATTGGTGGAACGCGGTCCCTGCTTTCGTCGACACGCCGATGACCACCCTGCTCCACGGCATCCTCTCGCTGCGTGAACGTCCGGAGGCCGAGAAGCGGGCTTGGGCCGCGCTGTTCGACTATTATGTCTTCGGCGACTCCGCTCGCGCCGCCGCGCACCTGCCCGCGGGCGTTCGGGGCGACCTCGACCCGCTCGACGATCGTGCCGCACGACGCCTGCGCGCCCGCATCACCGAGCGCCTGAACCGATGAGCGAACGGAGAAAGACCCGCGTCGTTATCGCTGGCGGAGGCACCGCGGGCTGGCTTGCCGCAGCCATCCTCACCCGGCAGCTCGACGCGCTGGTCGACGTCGTCCTGGTCGAATCCGAGGAGATCGGCACCGTCGGGGTCGGTGAATCGACGATCCCGACGGTGCAGGCCTTTCACGCGCTGATCGGTCTCGACGAGCGCGAATTCATGGCGGCGACCGGGGCCAGCTTCAAGCTCGGCATCGCCTTCGAAAACTGGGCGCGCAAGGGCGACCGCTATATCCACTCGTTCGGCGACCTCGGCCGCTCGACCTGGATGGGCGACTTTCAGCATTTCTGGCTGGAGGCGCGCGCCCGCGGGGTCGCAGGGAGCATCGGCGACTATTGCCTGGAGCTGCAAGCCGCGGAGGCGGGCCGGTTCGCGACCGGCGGCGATCCGGCGCTCAACTACGCCTATCATTTCGACGCCGGGCGCTACGCCCGCTATCTGCGCGCGCGCTGCGAGGCGGCGGGGCTCGCGCGGGTCGAGGGGCGGATCGCGCAAGTCGAGCGCGACGGCGAGACCGGCCATATCGCCGCGCTCGTGCTCGCCGACGGTCAGCGGGTGGCGGGCGACCTGTTCCTGGATTGCACCGGCTTTCGCGGGCTGTTGATAGGCGACGCGCTCGGCGTCGGCTACGAGGATTGGAGCCGGTGGCTCCCCACCGATCGCGCGCTGCCCGTTCAGACCGCCTCGGTCGAGCCCGCCCGCCCTTACACTCGCGCGATCGCGCACGACGCGGGCTGGCAATGGCGCATCCCGTTGCAGCACCGGGTCGGCAACGGTCTGGTCTATTGCTCCGACTACCTCTCCGACGACGAGGCGCACGCGCGGCTGCTTGGCGGCGTCGAGGGCGAGCGGCTGATCGAGCCCCGCCCGATCCGCTTCCGCACCGGCCGCCGCCTGGAGGCATGGAAAGGCAATTGCGTTGCGCTGAGCCTCGCCAGCGGCTTCGTCGAGCCGTTGGAGTCCACCAGCATCCACCTCGTGATGATCGCGCTGACCCGGCTGCTTCAGGTCTTCCCCTTCGGCGGGATCAGCCCCGCGGCGGTCGCGCGCTACAATGAGCAGGCCCGCCGCGAGCTGGAGGCTGTGCGCGACTTCATCATCCTCCATTATCACCTGACCGAGCGCGAGGAGCCGTTCTGGCGACGCTGCCGCGACATGACGATCCCCGATACGCTGGCGGAGCGGATCGCGCTGTTCGCAGAAGGCGCACACGCCTATCAGGATACCCATGACCTGTTCCGCGTGGCATCCTGGGTCCAGGTGATGCTCGGCCAGCGGCTCCGCCCACGCGGTCATTACCGCCTGGCGCAGATGATGCCCGTCGAGCAACTCGCGCGCGCGCTCGCCGACCTGAAGGCCCATGTCGACGCCGCGGTTGCCCGTCTGCCGGCGCATCAGGCGTTCCTTGACCGATACTCTCCTGACGCACAGTCCGCTTCACCCTGGCGACGTCCACCTACCAGCAAAGATAGCCTAAGCTGACTCGAGGCGACAGGGAGAGAGGCCATCACACGCTTGGCGCTGCATGGGCGAGGTAAGGACGGGCCGCGCTCTGCGGCTTCGCGACGTCGTCCAGCAGGTCGCCGCAACCGCACGTCGTTCGATGCCCAGCCGGCCTCAGGCGTCGGATCTGCTGTCGCAGCTCCCTGGACGTCCTGCGGATTGGTTCACTCCTCGACACCGGAATTGCGGCCGAGCGTTTCAGGGAGCGCAAGCCAGAGAGCCATTCCTGCGAGATAGATCAAGGCCGCGGTTGCCATCGTCCATTGCAAGCCGATCCGAGGATTGGCGACCGCAAAGAACAAGGGGGCGCCCATCGCAATGACGTGACCCGCATGAAAGAGTGCGGCGCCGTACGGGCGAAGCCGATCCGGGAACAGCTCGGCGAACCAAACGCCCCACGCGGTGGTGCACGACAATCCAACGCCGAAGAAGAATGCGGCGACGCCGACGCCGCGGCCGCTCAGTCCGCCGAACAGGAACAGCACGACGCAGGCGGCGGCAAGCAGATATCCTCCCGCTGCGCTGCGTCGGCCGAACCGGTCCGACAGCCATGCCCAGAAGAAGCCGCCGCCAAGCGACCCGGCCGCGAGCGTCGCGACCGTCGCTCCGACCTGCGCTGCATCGAATTGCAGCTCCTGCTTCATATAGAGCGTCGTGAAGCTGGCGAAGAGCTGGTACGCGCTGAAGTCGATTCCCGACAGCACCACGCAGCCGATCGTCAGCCACCGCCAGCGTCGCGACATCATCGCACGCCATCCCCCGACGAGCACCTCGCGCGAGACCTCCGTCCGCTCGATGGGGGGCGGGGCCCGGTCGGCCGGCACAAGGGCCAAGGCGAGCGGGGCGACCAGCAACGGAACCGCGCCCAGCCAAACCAGTACGTGCCAGTTCGCATCGCCGAGAGCGCCGCCGAGCGCGCCCAGCAGCATGTTGGACAGCGGGTACATCGCCGAATTCAGCGCGATCAGCTTGCCGCGCATCGCCGGGGGGAACAGCGCGACGACCAGCCCGGTCGCAACGACATAATATCCGCCGAGCGCGGCCGCCATCAGCCCGCGCAGTCCGAACCATACCGAAAAATCATCGGAAAGTGCCTGCAGCACTGCGATTCCGCCGATCAGTGCGGCGATCGCGAAGATCGCACGGCGCAGGCCCGCCCAGACGACGAAGCCCGCCCAGCCGAGCGCACCCACCGTGATGCCGATGTTGGCGGCGATCGAGAAGTTCGCGGTCTGATTGAGCGTGAAACGGTAATCGCTGACCAGATACGGCCGGATGTAATCGACCAGGTTGAAGTTGTAGCAATAGAAAATGTAGCCGACGAGGACGATCAGATACGCGGCGATCCGCCGCGACAGGCTGACCTCTTCAAGCATGGTGCGCGGCGCGGTAGACCTGGGCGAGCACGCCGACCTCGTCGAACACGGTCCATTCCTCCACGATCCGGCCGTCGCTGTCGAAGCGGCAATGCGTCATGCCGGGCACTGCGATCGGCAGCCCGGAAGGCATTGCGCCGAACCACGCGCCGCCGCGGCTGGTGCCCGCCAGCTCCCACCTGACCGCGCCGATCACGCCGTCGACCTCCTCGGACCAGCAGACGTTGCCGATCGTCATCCGCGCGTCGGGCATTGCCGCGAGCAGCGACAGGTGCAGCGCCCGAATGGCGCCGACACCCTCCGCCACGCGCCCGCCCGCCGTGTGCAGGCGCGCGCCGGGATGGTAATGGTCGACAAGGGTGTCGAGCATCCGCCGGTTCCAGACGTCGTGGAACAGATGGCGCAGATGCCCCTCGATCGTGTCGCGCGGCTGGGTCAGCGCGAGCGGGGGCGTCTGCCCGTCGAGACGCACGGGGTGGCTGCGCGTATACAGCTCCTGCGGCGGCATCGCGGCGAGGCGCCGTGCGGCATCGTGCAGATCGATGCCGAGCTGACGCACCAGCGCGCCGTTGTCGCGCGTCAGCCATTCGGTATGGATGCGCCCGCCGAGCGAGACGCAATCCGCGCAGAAGCGGATCGTCGCCGTTCGGCCAGTCGCCGGACCGTAGACCGTGTCGCCGACGTTCAACCCCGTCCCGAACCCCAGATGGCTGGTGTAGAAGCCGTCACGGCTGTTGCCGCTCCAGGCGACGTTCAGGAAATGATTGTCTAGATCGGGGCAAGCGGCCATCGAAATGGTCGTGCCCTGCACCACGACATCGACGCCGCGGCCGATATCGTTCGCCGTGTAGACCACGCAGTTCGGATCATAGGTGTCGTAGATCAGTCCGATCGCGCCATCGATCCAGATCCGCCGGGTGATCTTGACGATGAAGTCGACGATGTCCGCATATTCATCAGGATAACCGTCCAGATCGCGATCGGGCCCGGCCACGGTCGCGAGAAGAGCCGGTTCGGTTGCGTGACGCACCTGGGTCACCCGCGGGCGCGTCTCTACGCGAAACCGTGCTCCGTCGTCGCTCACGCGATCCCCCCTCTTGCCTGACCGGTCGACACATGCGAGCACAGCTTTGGAAATGCAAGCGCTTGCATATCGTGGCGGGTCGGCATCGCGACCAAAGTTCGGAGAGTCTCTTGACCGATTTTCAAGCTGAAAAGCAGATCGTCCGAAACTTTCACGCGGACATTGCGCGGGCGAGCAGCGAAACGGTGGCGGAGGTGCTGGCGCGCCATGTCACCGCCGACTGGCACTGGCGCGGCATGCACCCCTTTCACGAGCAGCACGGCGCGCAAGCGGTGGCGGCGGCGTTCTGGAGCCCGCTGCTGTCGTCGATGACGCGGCTGCAGCGGCGCGCCGACATCTTCATGGCCGGGCTGAACGAGATCGACGGCTTTCAGGGCCGCTGGGTGGTGCAGATGGGGCACCTCATGGGGCTGTTCGACCATCCCTTTCTGGGCATCCTGCCGACCGGCCGCATCGCGATGCTGCGCTTTGTCGAGTTCAATCGCGTGGCGGACGGAAGGATCGTGGAAACCGCGATGTTCGTCGATCTGCCGCACCTGATGATCCAGGCCGGTCAGGATCCCTTCCCGCCGCAGACGGGGGCGACGCTCGTGCAGCCGGGACCGATGACGCACGAAGGCCTGATGTACGACGCGCAGGAGCCCGCGCTCGGCCGCCGGACCTTGGCCGCGATCAACGCGATGCTGAACAATCCCCATGCGGCGGACGAAGGAATCGACGAAGCGACACGGCTGGCGCGGGTGTGGCACGACGACATGATCTGGTGGGGTCCGGCCGGAATCGGTGCGACCTACACGATCCCCCGTTACATCCGGCAGCATTGCGAGCCGTTCGACGACGCGCTGCATCACGGTTATCGCTTCAACGGCCACCTTTGCCGGATGGCGGAGGGGCATTTCGGCGGCTTTTTCGGCTGGGCCAACCTCACCGTGCAGAATGCGGGCGGGTATCTGGGGATGACCGCGGGGCCGGGACCGAGCGAGATGCGCGTGGTCGATCTGTACCGCGAACAGGACGGCAAGCTGGCCGAAAACTGGATCTTCATCGACATCCTGCACTATCTCGCGGTTCAGGGGCTGGACGTGCTTGGCCGGATGGCCTCGATCCGCCGGTACTGAATGCCGTCCGCCGCTCCCACGCTGGCCCTGCTCGCCGCCATCGCGGCGGCGTCGCCCACGTTCGCCGCGCGCGCGCCGACAGCATTCTTCGACCATTTCACCTACAGGCAGACCGCTGCTCCCGCGGCCGACGGCCCGTCGCCCCCGGGCATGTACCGTAATCCGGTCATCCCGGGATCCTATCCCGACCCCAGCATCGTTCGGGTCGGCCGGGATTATTATCTGGCCACGTCGAGCTTCACCGCATGGCCCGCGATACCGATCTTCCATTCGCGCGATCTGGTTCGTTGGACGCAGATCGGACACGCGGTCACCCGGCCCGAGCAGATGGTGCTGAAGAACCTCGACGCGTCCTGGCAGGGGCTCTACGCTCCCGACCTGAAGTATCACCGGGGCCGCTTCTACCTCCTATCCACCTGTTATGCGTGCGGCGGCAATTTCGTTATGACCGCGACCAGCGCGGCGGGTCCGTGGAGCAATCCTCGCTGGCTGCCGTTCGAGGGCATCGATCCGTCGATCTTCTTCGATGACGACGGCCGCGCCTATGTCCTGAACAACGGTCCGCCGCTCGGCGAGCCTCGATACGACGGCCATCGCGCGATCTGGTTGCAGGAGATCGACCTCGCATCGCTGCGCATGATCGGTCCGCGCACCAGAATCGTGGACGGCGGCGTCGACCTCGGGGCACCGCCGTTCTGGGTCGAAGGACCCCACCTCATCAAGCGCGACGGACGCTACGTCCTGATCGCCGCGCAGGGTGGGACCAAAGAACGTCACGCCCAGGTCGTCTTCGCGTCGCAGGCGTTGCGCGGGCCTTACCTGCCGGGGCCAGCCAATCCCATCCTGACCCAGGCGGGCCTCGATCCCCATCGAGCCGATCCCGTCAGCTCCGCCGGGCACGCCGATCTGGTCGAAACGCCTGAGGGCGAATGGTGGGCGGTCTTCCTGGCGAACCGCCCGTATGGCCCGCACGATCTGCTGACGAACATCGGGCGCGAGGTGTTCCTGCTGCCCGTCGACTGGCGCGATGGATGGCCCGCCATCCTGCCGTCGGGGCGGCCCGTGCCGCTGCAGGCCGAACGTCCGAAGCTCCCTTTCCGCCGGCCAGGCTCGACCCATACGGCGATCGACGAGGCGTTCGCCACGCCGCGGCTCCGGCTCGACTGGGTGTCTCTGGGAACGCCGCAGACATCGTGGTGGCGCGTGGCGGACGGCAAGCTGCACGTCGACACGCGCGCGGTCGCGCTGGGAGACAAGGGACAGCCGGCGTTCCTCGCCGTCCGGCAACGGCATCATGATGCGGTCGCCACCACCCGTGTCACCTTCAACCCGGTCCGGGTCGAAGAGCGGGCGGGACTCGTCGCCTATGCGGATGCGGAGCACTTCCTTGCGCTCAGCGTGGCCAGGCGGCGGGACGGCAGGCGAGAAGTGCGCCTCGAGCGGCGTTCGACACCGAAGGAGCGGGCGACAGGCAGCCTCGTCGCGGCCGCAGCGCTGACCGGCGGTGGGTCCCGACCAGTCGAATTGCGGATCACGATGCGGGGCGGCGTTTACCGGTTCGCTTTCTTCGAGCATCGGGGTCGGTGGAGGAACATCGGTGGCGATCAGGATGCGACCATCCTCAGCATCAAGGCGACTGATGGCTTCGTCGGAACCTTGATCGGTCTCTACGGCTATTCCCCGCGAGGGCTCAACAGCTAGGCGGCGACGACGCAGCCGCTATCGGGACGTCTCCAGCACCGCGACGCCGTAGCGGCCGAGCTTGACCGTGCTGACGATGCCCGATCCCAACACGTCGCGCATCGGGGCGGGCAAGGCCACGGTGCGCTCTCCGGCGGCATAGCTGGTCAGCACCAGAACCTGGCGTCCCTTCCCCTCGCGCACGGCGACGTCGAGATCGGCGGGCAGCGTCGGATACACGGCGCCGACCCCGCTGACCGCGGCGAGACGCGCGGTCAGCGCCGACATCAGCGGAGCGTCCAGATTGGCGCCGACATAGGTGATGCTCCCCTTGCCGACCCGGCGCGTGACCGCCGCGGGCTGTCCTTCAAGCCAATCGTGATCCTTGCCATATCGCAACAGGACCTGGACATCCGGCCGCAGCACCTGGAGCCGTTCCGCCCAGACGGAGGCCTGCCCCTGCCCCAAGCCGCCCGACACCCCGACCGGCCCCTCCAGCGCATACCATTGCTCCACCCGCGCGCCGAGCAGGTCGGCCAGCGGTCCCGGCTGGCGCTGACGCCATAACGCGTTGTCGTCATCCTTCATGCCGGTTCGCGCTCCGAGCACCAGATGCCCGCCGCTCCTGACGTAAGCGGACAAGCGGTCGGCGGCGTCTGCCGTCAAGACGTTGAGCGCGGGCGCCACCACCAGCGCGTACCCGGCCAGCGGCGCCCCGGTACCGACGATATCGACCGATCGTGCGTGCGCGCGCAACGGCTTGTAATAATCGAGCATCGCGTCGGCGGCGTTAAACTCGCGTGCGTACCGCTGCCAGCCGATCGCCCATCGGCTCGGATAGTCCTGGATGATCGCGACGCGCGAGACGACGCCGGTTTGCGCGATGGCGTCCCCGGCGCGCGCGAACTCGGCGCCCACCTGCCTGATCTCGTCGAAGATCGGCAGCGGCGTCCCGTCGGCTCCGACCAGCGTGCCGTGATATTGCTCCTGGCCGTTGGGCGCCGACCGCCATTGCCAATAGGCCAGCGCGTCGGCTCCACGGCCCACGGCGTTCCAGGCGAGCGCGCGGACTTCGCCCTTGTGCAGCGCGTTGTTGTTGTCGGACCAGTTGACCGTACCCGGCTGCGTCTCCATCACCCAGAAATTGCGGCGAAGAAGGCCGCGCACGATATCGTGCGCCATGCCAAAGCGAATGGGGTCGAAATGACCGGTTCCGACGTACGTGTCCCACGCCGCGAAATCGAGATCCTGCGTCACTGTATGGAGGTCGAGGTCGTCCTGGTCGGGTGACAGTTGCGCAGGCGTCTTGGCGCGCGCGTCGATCCAGTAATTGGTGGTGATCCGTTGACCCCGATCGATCCTGGCGCGCAGAACGTCGGCCTGGTCGCGAACATACGCACGGTACCCGTCCGATACGAACCGTCGCCAGGCGAGCGACAGGCCCGGATTGTTTTCGGCTTGCGTCGGCAAAGGGATTTGCGACCAGTCCTGATAGGTCTGACTCCAGTAAGCCGTCGACCATCGCGCGTTGAGCGTGTCGAGCGTCTTGTACCGATTCCGCAGCCATCCGTGGAATTGCGCACGCGTTTCCGCGCCCCGATCGTCCGTGCCGATCTCGTTATCGATCTGCCAGGCGATCACGTTCCGATCGCGGCCGAAGCGTTCGGCCATGCGAGCGACGACGGCGCGCGCCAGCGCCCGGAACTTGGCGCTGGTGAAGCTCGCCTGGTGACGCCCGCCATGCTGCGCGCGAGAGCCGTCGGGAAGCGTCCGCAGGACTTCGGGATAGGTGGATGTCAGCCAGGCGGGCGGTGCGGCTGTCGGTGTTCCCAGAACGACCTTGATCCCGTGACGTTCGGCCGCGCGAACCGCACGCTCGAGCCAGTCTAGACGATAGGTCCCTTCGCTCGGCTCGATCGCGCTCCACGCGAATTCCCCGATGCGCACGAAGCGGATGTGGGCTTGCGCCATGCGCTTGAGGTCGGCGTCCCAGCCGCTTTCGGGCCATTGTTCGGGATACCAGGCGACACCCAGCAACGGCGAGACCGCCATCTCGGTTCGAACCGGCGCGCTCTGCCTGGCGAGCGCCGTGGGCGCAGCCGCGGCGCAAAGAATGAAAGCGGCTGCCGCTTGCAAGCTCCGAAGCCCGGAGCGGGTCGGCCTGGCCCGTCGCATCGTTCATCTCCTGTCCGCCGCCTTTGCAAGCGCCTGCAACTGGAATAAACGATCACCGTGCCAATGCAATCCGAACGGGCGAGGCTCCTGGTGTCTCGCACTCATCGCGACGACGTTCCGTTGGGTTGTTACGCAGCCTTTCCCCGCTTAGCGACTGGAGGGATGGTGTTCTCGAAGGATCTCCGATGACGCTCGCCTCGCAACTCGAACAGGCGCAAAGCGACCCGGACCTGGTCGCGGCGGCGCAGGCCTTGCGAACGAACCGACTCGACCTGGCCGAACGCGGGCTGAAGAACCGGCTGCGCGATGATCCTGCGAACGTGGTCGCGATGAGGATGCTCGCCGAGGTTGCGGGGCGATTGGGGCGGTATCCGATCGCCGAAACGCTCCTCGCGCGCGCGATCGAGCTGGCGCCTGATTTCCATGCCGCTCGCGCCAACTATGTCACCGTCCTGCATCGACGCAGCAAGTTTCGCGAAGCGCTTGCGCATGCCGAGCGTCTCATCGCCGCGGAACCCGGCAACTACAACCACCTGGCGCTCATCGCGGCCGTGCAGGTCCGTACCGGGGATTATGCCGCCGCGGTTGCGAACTACCGCCAGATATTGGAGCGCTTCCCGGCGCAGTCCCGCATCTGGGTCAGCCTCGGCCACGTGTACAAGACCATCGGTCAAGCCGACGCCAGCACGGCCGCGTACCGAACTGCGCTCCACGGCGATCCCAGCCTCGGCGACGCATGGTGGAGCCTGGCGAACCTCAAGACCGTCCGGTTCGATCAGGCCGATATCGACACAATGACCGATGCCCTGTCCCGGGCTGCGAACGCGGACGACCGGCTCCACCTGCATTTCGCGCTGGGCAAGGCGCTCGAGGACAAGCGTGCGTGGCGACAGTCGTTCGATCACTATGCTCAGGGCAACAGCTTGCGGCGCGAGCAGCTGTCCTATGATCCGCAGCGTACGACGCGTCACCTCCATGCGTCGCGCGACCTTCTCACCGCCGACGCCTTCGCGGCGCGCGCTGGAAGCGGCGACCCGCGGTGCGACCCGATCTTCGTCGTCGGTCTGCCGCGATCAGGGTCGACGCTGATCGAACAGATCCTCGCTTCGCACAGCGCGGTCGAGGGCACGATGGAGCTGCCGGACATCGGCACGATCTCCGCGGACCTGGGCGGCCGCGGCAACCGAAACGAAGACGATGACGGAGCCGACAGCGGCTATCTGGGCGCCTTGCTTGCGCTCGACAGGGACCGGCTAGCCGAACTCGGCGCGGCGTACCTCGCCACCACCCGTATCCAGCGCAAGACCGATCGGCCGCGCTTCATCGACAAGATGCCGAACAACTTCGCGCACGTCGGCCTCATCCACCTGATCCTGCCCAATGCGACGATCATCGATGCGCGCCGTCACCCGGTCGCGACAGGCTTCGCCGCGTTCAAGCAGCATTTCTCCCGGGGACAAGGTTTCACCTACGATCTGGCCGAAGTCGGAGCCTATTGGCGACAATATGCCGAACTCATGCGCCATTTCGACACGGTCCTGCCGGGCCGCGTTCACCGCGTCTTTCACGAGCGGCTCGTCGCGGATCCCGAGCGCGAGATCCGCGGGTTGCTGGCCGCGTGCGGATTACCCTTTGAGGCGGCTTGCCTGGCGCCGCACGAAAACGAGCGTGCGGTCAGAACAGCCAGCGCGGAGCAGGTCCGTCGGCCGATCAGCGCCGAAGGGCTCGACCATTGGCGCAACTATCGCCCGTGGCTGGGCGCGCTGGAAGCAGAGCTCGCCGAGGAGGTCAGCAACTACCCTGCGTGAGCGGCGTCTCGGCCGAACGCCCGGCGGCGCGGCTCAGAACGTCTGGCCGAAGCGGATGCCGATCGTGCGAGGCTGGATGTAGATACGGTAGATCTCCCCGACCGGGTCCCGGCTCGACGGCCCGCAGTAATTGATGTTGCACCGCGCGGCGCGCGACTGCTGGCCGCGAACGTCGGTCAGATTGCGAACGTAGAGCTCGAAGCTGGAGTTACCCCGCCGGAACCCCGCGACCGCGTCGAGCGTCGCATATTCCGGCAATTTGCCCAGCTTGGCCAGATCGGCGCTGGAGATCACGGAATTCCGCTCTCCGATATAGGCGGCGGCGAGCTGCACATGACCGGTTCCCGGACCGACGGGAGCCTCGTACCGCGCGATCAGATTAGATTTGATCTTGGGCGTCAGCGGCAGCGGCTGGCCTGCCGGAGCGGTGACCGTCCCGAACAGGACGAAGGGTTCGAGCAACTTGGCGTCGGTATAGGTCATCGCCGCACGGATCGACAATGCCTCCACGGGACGGACGCTCAGGTCGACTTCGAAGCCCCGCGACCGCGCGCTGCCGACGTTGCCGATCAGCGCGACGCCGCTTGCGCCCGCGGGCTGGTACAGGACCTGGACGTTCTTCCAGTCCCCCTGAAACAAGACGGCGTTTGCGGTCACCCGGCCGTTGAGGAAGCTGTTCTTCGACCCGATCTCGTAATTGAACAACTCGTCGGCCCCGAACGGCTCGGCGGTTCCCGCGCGGTTGACGCCGCCGGGGCGAAAGCCCGTCGATGCGGTGAACCAGATCAGATTGTCGGGCGAGAACTTGTACGTCGCGGTGCCTCGCCAGGTAACGCCGTCGCCTTTAGACACCTTGGGCGAGATGCTGCCGTCGGCGTTCAGCACGCCCAGGTTCGTGCAGGGCGTGCCGGGGACGACCGCGATACCGACGCCGAACGGGCCCCCGCCCGCGGCGCGCCCCAGGCACTGACGCACGCCGGTGCCGAAATAGGTTGTGTTGACGCCGAAGAAGCCGACGAGCGAGTTGTTGAACTTGTACAGACGTGCGCCGCCCGTCAGCGTCAGCTTGTCGGTGACGTCGAAGTCCGCTTGCCCGAACGCGGCGTAATCCCGGTCGATACGGTTCTGCAGCGTCAGCCACACCTGCCCGGGCCGCCCCGGCACCGACAATCTGGTCGCGAAACCGGGAGTCAGATAATCGTTCTGCTCCAATTGCGTCTGCCGCTGATAGAACAACCCGGCCACCCCGCGCAGACGCCCCGTCGACGGGCTCGCGATCCGCAGCTCCTGGCTGTGTTTGGTGAGCTTGACCTTGTTGCGGTTGATCTGCGACGGATCGATCAGCTGACCCGCATCGTTGACCACGCCCGCACCGGAACCGGCGACGAGATCGTAAAAATAGCCGTAGTCCGCATAATCGTTCTGGTCGTCGCGCTTGCGGTCCATGTAATAGCCCGCGTACGTCACCTCGAAGTCGCTGACCCTGCCGGTGATCGTGCCGCCGACCTGATACCATTCGTCGGTCCCGAACTCGGGGAAGACGTGCGCGATCTTGAGCTCCCCGACCCGGTCGTCTGAGGATTGGAAGCTTCCCTTCCATTCGGTACGCTGTGCGATCACCGAAGGCGTGATCGTCCAATTCTCGTCGAGATCGATCCCGAGCTGCGCGCGCAGGCCGTATACGTCGACCGGATTATGATCGTCCTCAACCTGTCGTTCGTTGGTCTGCACGATGCCGGAGGACGGGAAGGTGCGCGAGCGGAACACGTTGTCGATGTATCCGCCGGTTCGGCTGTACCAGCCCACCGCTCGCAAGGCGACCCTGTCCGCCACGATCGGAATATTGACGAAGCCCTCGGCCTGTCCGCCGAGCCCGCCCTTCAAGATCTGATTGAGTTCGAAGTCATAGCCCGCGCTGAACTTGCTCGTGTCCGGGCGATTGGTGATGATCCGGATCGTTCCAGCCTGACTCGACGCTCCGTAGAGCGTCCCCTGCGGCCCGGCGAGCGCCTCCACCCGCGCGATGTCGTAGACATGCACGTCGACCGTGCCCGAAATGGAGGTTATCGGCTGCTCGTCGAGATAGGTTCCGACCGTCGGCAGCGAGCCGGAAATATACAAGCCGCCGTCGGTCGCGATCCCGCGGAACGTCACCGAGCTGTTTCCCGGGGTTCCGATACCGCCCGTCGTATAGCTCGTGCTCGGCAGGTACTTGATGTAATCGACGAAGCTGCGAACCTGAAGCTCGTCGAGACGCTCTTCCGACAGCGCTTGTATGCTCATCGGCACGCTTTGCAGACTTTCCGCGCGCTTCTGAGCCGTGACGATGATGTCGTCGGACCTCGGTTCTTCGACGGCAGGCACGGATTGCGCCTGCGCCGATGCCGCGCCGACCAGCGCCGTCGTAGCGAAAAGCAGACCAACAAAACGCCGACCTGACTTGCTTCTGCTCGGGTTCATCATCGTTCCCCAATCGCCCTTGAACGAAAGGTTACACGACTTGCATGCGCTTGCAACAGCTGATTGTTGCAAATGCGCGATCCATGCGGCGAGGTTGGCTCGCCTGCAATAAGGCCTAGGCGCTCAGGATCGGGGCCGATGCCGTTTGAACCTCACGGAGAGTGCAGCTAGACGTTTTCCCAAGGCGTTGGCGTGTGTTCGGCCGTGCCGTTCCGACGAACGGCTCGATGACTGGATGGGGGTTGCGGCGCATGCCGTCGGGAAAGAAGTCGTCATCCGCAGTGGCTGGAGCACCTCGCCGCCGGCTGACGTCGGCCGATGTCGCTCGCGTGGTGGGCGTGTCGGAATCCGCTGTGTCGCGCGCCTTCACGCCGGGCGCGAGCGTCGCCCCCAAGAAGCGGGCCGAGATCCTGCGCGCCGCTCAGGAACTCGGCTATCAGCCCAACATCATGGCGCGGGCGGTGGCCACGCGACGCTCGAACGTCGTCGGACTTATTCTTTTCAACGAGACCAACCGCCACCATCCGGAGGTGCTGCTCGCCCTGTCTCAGGCCTTCTCCGGCCTCGGCGTTCGGATCATGCTGTTTCTGCTCGATGACGACGAACAGATCGGCGACGTCACCGATCACATCCTGTCCTACCAGCTAGACGGCGTGATCGCAGCGGCCGCTGTCCCGGCCGCTCACCTTCAACAGCTCGAACGCGCCAGCGTGCCGGTTCTGTTTTACAACAGGCCCGCCGGACTTGGCTTCGCCTCGGTCGCCTGCGACCATCACGCCTCCGGCCTGGTGATCGCCAGGCACCTTCTCGACAAGGGTCATCGGCGTTTCGCGCTGGTCCGGGCCAAGGAGGACTCGCTCGTCGGCGCGGAACGGATGCGAGGGGTCGAGGATGAACTCGCACGCGCTGGAGCATGCATCGTCGCCGAGCATCGTGGCGATTTCGCGTATGATGATGGGTTGGTGGCCGTTACGGCCTGGGCGGATCAGGGCGTCGGTGATTACGATGCGATCATCGCCGCCAACGACATGATGGCGATCGGCGCAAAGGACGCGCTGGTGCATCGGCTGGCAAAGAGCGTTCCTGATCAGATCGAGGTCGCCGGTTTCGACGCGATCGAGTCGTCGCGGTGGCTCAGCCACAACATAGCATCGGTTGAGCAGCCGATCGAGCAGATGGCGAACGCCGCCGCCTTGATCATGGCTGCGCAGATCAAGGGCGAGCGACTTCCTGACGAACAACTTCGGTTCCCGGGCAAGTTGCAGCACGCTGCACCGGCGGGAGAGCCCTCCCCCCGGACACTTCCCTGATCTCCGCACGTGTGTCGGCAACGGCCGAAAGGCGGGCCGCTTGGCGCTGAGCCGCATGTCTGGTCGCGCCCGCCGGTGAGACGAGGCGGAGGCCAAAGGAGGCATAGGCGACATTGTAAGCCAAACCTGGGGCTGCTCCATCTCTTAGCAGCCGATTGATGGCCTGAAGAAACTTTGTGCACTGCACAACCGTTGGCGCGGAATGGAAAAGCAGATCACCACGGCATCGCCCGTCATCGCTCCGAAGGCCCGTTCGGCCCCTTCGTGGAAAACCTTCGCCCGACGCAACCGCGGGTGGATCGCAGCAGGGACCGCAACCGTCTTGGTCGGGACCGCGCTGCTGAATCGGGCGAACGCCCGCCGGGCGGAGGCCGACACGCCGCCCGCGGGAAAGTTCGTCGAGGTCGACGGCGTTCGGCTGCATTACGTCGACCGGGGCGAAGGCCCGGCGGTCGTGCTGCTCCACGGCAACGGCGTCATGCTTCAGGATTTCGAGGTCAGCGGCGTCCTCGGGCTCGCCGCCCAGCATCACCGCGTCATCGCCTTCGATCGCCCGGGGTTTGGCTATAGCGATCGTCCGCGATCCACCGTGTGGACTCCGGCGGCGCAAGCCAAGTTGCTCGCGCGGGCGCTCAAGGCGATCGGCGTCGAACGCGCGGTCGTGGTCGGCCATAGCTGGGGAACGATGGTGGCGCTCGCGATGGCGCTCGACCACCCGGACGCGGTCGCGGGATTGGTTCTGCTGTCAGGATATTATTATGGGACCCCGCGTCCCGACGTCATCCCCTTCTCAATGCCGGCCGTTCCGATCGTCGGCGATCTCATGGCAAACACGATCTCGCCGCTCTCGGGCGGGCTCGTCGGGCCGCTGGCGATCAAGGCCAGCTTCGCGCCTGCGCCGATATCGGGCAAGTTTGCGGACTTTCCCGTCGCAATGACCCTGCGTCCGTCCCAAGTGCGCGCGACGGCAGCCGATACTGCCATGATGACGCCCGGCGCCACTGCGCTCAGCCGTCGCTATGGAGAGCTGTCGCTTCCCGTCGTGGTGATGGCGGGTGAAGGCGACTTGATCGCGCATGTCGCCAAACATGCCGAGCGCATCGCTGGGGACATCGGCGCTGAACTCCGCATCGTCCCCGGGCAGGGACACCTGTTCCACTACGCCGTGCCCGATCAGGTCGTCTCCGCGATCGACGCCGTCGTGGAACGGGGCAAGTAGGACGGAGCTGCAGACCGTAGCTGGGCGACTTCGCCGCAAAGCACGAGCGTATTCCGGCCCCATCCTAGATTGGCTTGGGCCGAGGTAGCGAGACTTCCTCGCCGCAAGCCGGCTTGGCCTCGCCCTCGCGTTCCTTCCCGAACGTCCAGCGCAAAGTCCATCAGTCCGGGTCCCTTCCGTGTTGTCTCGCTCGCGCCGGGCAGACTCGAGATGCGCAAGGCCTAGCTTTCGGCTTCCCCCTCCCGGCCGGTCAGCGCGTCCTCGCACCAGCGAGTTTGGAGCAGTTCGACCTCCATCTCAGCCATCGGACCACTTGCTGAAGACGCTGCCCGGATACGCCCGCGCATCGCGAAACGACACGAGCCTGCCCGTCGCTTCGTCCCACAGCACCAGCCTCAGTGACCCCAGACTCTGTCGCAACGTCAGGCGGTTGATGCTGGCCAGTTCCGGTCGTGCGCGAAGCGCTGCAGGAAGGCGGTAGAATGGAATGGTGCTGCACAGGTGGTGGACATGGTGCATGCCGATATTGGCGGTGAACCAACGCAGCACGCCGGGCAGTTCGTAATGTGAGCTGCCGAACAGCGCGGCTTCGTGGAACCCCCAGTCCTTGCCCGAATTCCAATGCGTACGCTCGAACTGATG
>SXHP01000120.1 GCA_005773165.1 Sphingomonadales bacterium
GGTCTTGATCAGGTGGGTCGCGCCGACGGTCGACTGCCCCGACCGCCCCTGCGGATCGGCTCCGGCGACGGTGAAATAGCGCAGGCACGCATAATTGATCGGATGCGCCGCCGCGACGTCGCGCAGCATCGCCTCGGTCATCAGCTTCGACATGCCGTACGGGTTGATCGGCACGGTCGGGTCGCCCTCCGCCACCGGCACTTTCGCGGGCGTGCCATAGGTCGCGGCGGTCGACGAGAAGATGAAATGCGGCACGCCCTCCGCCACCGCGCTTTCGATCAGCGACCGGCTCGCGGCGGTGTTGTTGCGATAATATTTGAGCGGATCGGCGACCGATTCGGGCACCACCACGCTGCCTGCGAAGTGCATCACCGCACGGACGCGGTGCTCCCGCATCGCCGCGCGCACCCGCTCCTCGTCCGCAACGTCGCATTCGACCAGCGCGGCGCGCGCGTCCACCGCCCAGGCGAACCCCGTGACGAGATTGTCGACGACGACCACCTCATACCCTGCGTCCAGAAGCGCAAGCACCGCGTGGCTGCCGATATAGCCGGCTCCGCCCGTCACCATCACCTTACCGTCGAGCATCCCAGTCTCCCTGTTGGCGCGCGCATAGCGGCTTCCTACATCCGGTGAAACGCAAAGGAACTGGCATGACCGAATACGTGACGCTCGCGGGCGGCTGCTTCTGGTGCACCGAGGCGGTGTTCAAGGACGTGATCGGCGTCGAAAGCGTCGAAAGCGGCTATCTGGGCGGCCATGTCGCGAACCCCACCTACAAGCAGGTCTGCGGCGGGGCGACCGGCCATGCCGAAGCGATCCGCATCGGCTTTGATCCCGAACAGCTTCGGCTCGGCGACCTGCTCGACATCTTCTTCGCGACGCACGATCCGACCCAGCTCAACCGCCAGTGCAACGACGTCGGCACGCAATACCGCTCCGCGATGTTCCCCGCCGACGAGGTGCAGGCGGCCGAGATGCGCGCCGCGATCGAGCGCGCCCAGGCCGATCAGCCGCGTCCGATCGTCACCACGATTGAACCGATGGCGACATGGTACCCGGCGGAGGATTACCACCAGGATTATTGGGAGACGTCGGGCCGCTCGAACGGCTATTGCATGGCGGTGATCCCGCCCAAGCTCCAGAAGCTGCGCAAGAGCTTCGCCGCGCGCTCCAGAACCGCGGCGATTGCATAGCGGGAACTTTTCGGCGACGTTGGCCGCTTCACCGCGCGTCACAAAAGGGAGAACGACCATGAAGTTCCACGCCATCGCCGCCCTGGCGATCATCGCCGCCCCGCTCGCCGCCTGCGGCGGCAAGGGCGACGACACGCTCGGCGACAATGTCGAGACCGTCGCCGAGAACAAGGCGGACGCGCTCGAGGCGGTCGGCAACGAAGCGGGCGCCGAGGCGGTCGAGGAGAAGGCCGAGGACACGTCGGAGGCGATCGACGACGCCGACATCAATACGCAGTCGATGACCGAAGGCGAAAAGGCCGCCGTCGCCAACGGCACCGCGACCGTTCAATAATCGGTTCTTCCATGCCTCCCCGAGTTCTCCTCGGGGAGGTATGAAGGTCTGCGATAGCCGAAAATTTAGCGTTACCCCGGATACGAAGTCTTCAGTGGGCCGCCCGCCGCAAGCGGTCGTTGATTGCCACGCCGATCCCCTCTTCCGGAACCGGCGCAACCGCGATGCGCGGTTTGGCGCTCGCATCCGCCCGGTGTAGCGCATCGAACAGCCGCGCCGCCGCCTCGACCAGATCGCCGGAAACCGACAGCGTATCGTCTCCGGCGACCGCGCCGAACCCGATCAGCCACTCATCCGGCTCGGCGCGCACCGCCGCCAGCCGCAACGGCTTTCCCGGCGCATAATGTGTCGCGAGCTGCCCCGGCGCGGTGATCGCCTCGCCCTCTCGCCGCAGCTCGACCCCGCCGATCACCCCCGCGATCATCGCCGCGGTCACCGGCCCGGGCCTGAGGATCGTTCGCCCCGCGACGATCGTCGACTCCACTCCCGCCGGGCACGCGCCGCCGTCCAGGATCAGCGGCGCGGCGTCGCCAAGGCTCGCCGCAACATGCTCCGCCCGCGTGGGGCTCACCCCGTTGCTCCGGTTCGCGGAAGGCGCGGCGAGCGGCCGCCCCGTCGCTTCCAGCAGCCCGCGCATCGCCCGGTGCGCGGGAACGCGCAGCGCGATCGTCGACAGCCCTGCGGTGACCAGCGGCGCGATCCCCGCGCCTTCGCGCAGCGGCAGCACCAACGTCAGCGGCCCGGGCCAGAACGCCGCGGCGAGCGCGCGCGCGCGGTCGTCGAACACCGCCAGCGCTTCCGCCGCCGCCCGGTCGAGCACATGGACGATCAGCGGATTGAACGACGGCCGCCCCTTGGCCGCGTAAATGCGCGCCACCGCCTCCGCGTCCGTCGCGTCCGCGGCGAGCCCGTACACCGTCTCCGTCGGGACCGCGACGAGGTCCCCGCGCGCGATTCGCGCCGCGGCCTCTGCGAGCGCGGCCGGGCCGTAGCGGCGGATGCGGGCATTTGGATCGGCCATCGCTTGGGCCTATACGCGCGTCGTTTCGAGAGCATAAGAGGACGCACGATGCCCTTCACCCCGCCGGTCCGCGAGCAGCGCTTCGTCCTCGACCATGTCGTCGGCGTCGGCGATCTCGGCGTCGACGCCGACGTGCTCGACGCGGTGCTCGAAGGCGCGGGCGCGTTCGCGGCGGGCGAATGGGCCCCGCTCGCCCGCGTCGGCGACACCGTCGGCGCGAAATGGACCTCCGACGGCGTGGTGATGCCCGAAGGCTATGCGGAGGCCTACAAGGCCTATGTCGAGGGCGGCTGGGGCACGATCGGCGCGCCAGAGGCGTTCGGCGGGCAAGGCCTTCCCTTCGCGCTCCAGACCGCGGTGCTGGAGACGCTGGGCGGGGCCAACATGGGCTTCGCGCTCTGCCCGACGCTGACGGTGGGGGCGATCGAGGCGCTCCAGCATCACGGCAGCCCCGAGCAGCAGGCGCTGTACCTCCCCAAGCTCGCCACCGGCGAATGGACCGGCACGA
>SXHP01000121.1 GCA_005773165.1 Sphingomonadales bacterium
GGTGCACCACAACTGGGCGCAGCTCCCCGCCCAATACACCTGGCAGACCACCCACAACGTCGCCGTGGACCGTGATAACAATCTTTACGTCATCCACGAGGGCCGCGAGAATCTCAAGGACCACCCGTCCATCTTCGTGTTCGATGCGCAGGAGATCGCCTATCTCTGCGACGCGGTGAACCGCCATTTCCGTCGCCAGATCACCCCCGCCGACGTCGTATCCACCTGGTCTGGCGTCCGCCCGCTCTACGATGACGGCGCGAGCGAGGCGCGCGCGGTGACCCGCGATTATGTGCTGGAGCTCGATGACGCGGGCGCGCCGCTCCTGTCGGGGTTCGGCGGCAAGATCACCACCGCGCGCCACCTGGCGGAGGAGGCGGTCGCCAAGCTCGCCGGGCCGATGCGCCGCGAAGTTCGCTCGGCGACCCGGGCGCGGGTGTTTCCCGGCGGAGCGATCCCGCCGTTCGCGCGCTTCGTCGAGGAAGTCCGCGCCCGCTGGCCCTTTCTTGGCGAAGCGCGCGCCGCGCGGATGGCGCATGCTTATGGAGCGGAGCTCACGACGATGCTCGCGGACGTGGAGGCGGAGCGCGACATGGGCGCGGCGTTCGGCGCAGGCCTGACCGAGATCGAGGCGCGTTGGATGCACGACCGCGAATGGGCCCGGGCGCCCGAGGACGCGCTGGAGCGCCGCTCCAAGCTCGGGCTGCACATGACGCAGGATGAGCGTGCGGCCTTCGCGAACTGGTGGAATACGACCTGGCCGGTGTGACGCGGATCGGTCTCCGCCAGCAACGATTGCGCTACCATCATGTCGCGTTGCACAATTTGCAATTGCAGCGAACCGTGCTGCGGTGCACAAGGATTGTGCCTTTCAGGCATCCTCTCCTAAAAACTCGATCGGCCGGGCGCAAGTCCGGCCTTTTTTTGTGCGCCGTGTTCGGCTAAGCGGCCCGGGCCGTCGCGCCGGACATAACAAGTTTCGGAGGGGAAGCCGCCGGGAAGACCGGCACCGGCCCGTACGGCATGCGGGGGATCGAGCCGCGCTCTCCCCCGCATCTTGTCCTCAATAGGCGCGCCCGATCAGGACCCGCTCGACCGCGGGCTCCCCTGTGAACACGCAACGCACGCCGGGATGCCCGGTCTGCCCCATCGGCGCGTTGCGGATGGTGAGCTTTAGCGCCTTCAGACGCTCGACCACCGCGTCCAGCGCCGCACCGGTCGGCTGCGACCAGGCGACGTCGACCCAGCCCGGGTTCTTCACGCCTGCTGCGAAATGCGCCTGGATCGCCGCCCAATCGTCCAGCGGCACGATGTTGGAGCGAAGCGCCGCAGTCGCCTGATCGTGGAGCGCGCGCTGGATGTCCTCCAGCATCGCCGCCGCCTCGCCGACGAACGTGTCGCGCGCGACGACGCGGCTGTCGAACTTGCCATCCTCTCGGTACAGGCGATCGCGGCGGATCACCGATACGTTGCCGCCAGCCACGTCGCGACCGCCGACCTCGATCACGATTGGCGCGCCCTTCTTCACCCAGCCCCAGCGCTTGACCGCGGCCTTCGCGGGCTTGAGGTCGAGCAACGCGCGCACCGGCTCGCCAAGCGCGGACAGCTTCGCAAGCTCGCCCTGCAACGCCTTGCAATAGCTGACGATAGCCTCATCTTCGGGCTGGTCGCGGAGCATCGGCACGATCACCACCTGCCACGGCGCGATCATCGGCGGCACGCGCAACCCGTCGTCGTCGCCGTGCACCATGATCACCGCGCCCACCATCCGCGTCGACACGCCCCAGCTGGTCGTGTTCGCCAGCTCCAGCTCGCCCGCCGCATTTTGGAAGCGGATGTTCTGCGCGGTCGCGAAATTGGTGCCCAGGAAGTGCGAGGTGCCCGCCTGCAGCGCCTTGCCGTCGGCCATCATGGCCTCGATCGAATAGGTCGCGACCGCTCCCGGAAACCGCTCGTTCTCGGGCTTCTCGCCCGCGATGACGTGGAGCGCCAGGCAATCCTCCGCGAAGCTGCGGTAGACCTCCAGCATCTTCAGCGTCTCTTCGCGCGCTTCGTTCGCGGTGGCATGCGCGGTATGCCCCTCCTGCCAAAGGAACTCGGATGTGCGCAGGAACATCCGCGTCCGCATCTCCCAACGGACGACGTTCGCCCATTGGTTGATCAGCACCGGCAGGTCGCGCCACGACTGCACCCAGCGCGCGAAGGCGGTGCCGATCACCGTCTCCGACGTCGGCCGCACGACCAGCGGCTCCTCCAATTTGGCGGAAGGATCGGGAACCAGCCCGCCCTTGCCGTCCCCAATCAGCCGGTGGTGCGTCACCACCGCCATCTCCTTGGCGAAGCCCTCGACGTGCTCGGCCTCCTTCTCGAAATAGGAGAGCGGGATGAAGAGCGGAAAGTAGCAATTCTCGTGCCCCGTCGCCTTGATCCGGTCGTCGAGCAGCCGCTGTATGCGCTCCCAGATGCCGTATCCCCACGGGCGAATGACCATGCACCCGCGCACGCCGCTTTCTTCGGCCAGGTCGGCCTCGGCAATGACGGACTGGTACCAGGCGGCGAAATCCGCCTCGCGGGTGACGGGGAGCGCGTGTTTGATCATGGCGTGAGCGGATAGCGTGGCGGGCCGCGGACGTCACCCCACGCCGTCAACCGTCATCCACAGCTCCAACCGTCATCCCAGCGAAGGCCGGGATCTTTTGCGAGCGGAGCCATGCGTGCGCCAGAACCCCAGCTTTCGCTGGGATGACGGGGGTGAGCTGATATGAGCGCCGCCGATGAACACCGACCGCATCCTGAAGGGCGTGGCGCTCCGCCTTCTCGCCATCGCCTTGCTGTCGACCATGTCGGCGCTGGTCAAATACGCCGAGACGCGCGGCGCGACGCTGGCGGAGACGATGTTCTGGCGGCAGTTCTGCGCGCTGCCGCTGGTGCTCGCCTTCGTCATGGCGGGCCCGGGGCTCGGCAGCCTGCGGACGCGGCGGTTCCGCGGGCACCTGGCGCGCGCGGCGGTGGGCGGCGTCGGCATGATCTTCACCTTCGGCGCGGTGGTCGTGTTGCCGCTCGCGGAGGCGACGACATTTCAGTTCACCGTGCCGATCTTCGCGACGATCCTTGGCGCGACCCTGCTCGGCGAGCGGACCGGCGTGCAGCGGTGGAGCGCGGTGCTCGTCGGGTTCGTGGGCGTGCTGATCGTGGCGCAACCGGGCAGCGGCGGCCGCATCGGCCTCGAAGGGGCCGTGGTCGGGCTGCTCGCCGCGGCGTTCGTCGCGATGGTGTCGATCCTGTTGCGCCAGCTCCGCGACGAGCCGGCGGGGACCACCGTCTTCTACTTCACCACCCTCACTCTCGTCCCGCTCTCGATTGCCTACGCCCTGGACTTGCGCCAGCACGACGCCTTCACCTGGGGCGTGCTCGCCTCGATTGGCCTCGTTGGCGGCGCGGGGCAGATCGCGCTGACCGCCTCGCTGCGCCACGCGCCGGTCGGCGCGGTGGTGCCGATGGACTATTCGGGGCTGGTCTGGGCGACGCTGTTTGGTTGGCTGCTGTTCGGCGTGCTGCCGACGCCGATGACCTGGATCGGCGCGCCGATCATCATCGCGAGCGGGCTCTATATCGTCTGGCGCGAGCACGTGCGGCACCGAACGGAGACCGACCGGCTGATGGACTGAAGTTAACCGCTCGCTACTTCGTCGTGGCGGCCTTGAGCCGGGGCCCCGCTTCTTCATCTGTAAGGCAAGAAGAAGCGGGACCCCGGGTCAAGCCCGGGGTGACGGGAAGAAGGTTGCCTGCGAAATTCCATTCCGCCACGCTCCCGCGGATGCGCATCCTCCTAGCCCTGGCCCTCGTCGCCGCCGCCCCGCCTTCCGCCGACGCGACGTTCGAGCGCGTCTGGAAAGCCGAATGGCAGTGGCGGACCGCCGAGGGCATCGCCGACGCCGCGCCCGATCAGGTCGACCCGCGCCTGCCCGACGAGTCGCCCGCGGCGCACGCCCGCCGCGCCGCCAAGTGGCGGGCGACGCTGACGGCGCTCGACGCCATCCCTCAGGCGCGGCTCTCGCCCGAGGCGCGGGTCGACTACCAGGTTTACCGCGCGCAGATCGCCGCGCTGCTCGACGACGAGCGGTTCCGCGAGTGGGAGAAGCCGGTCAACGGCGACAGCGCCTTCTGGTCCGACGTCCAATACCCTGCCCGGGGCAGCTTCGCGAACGGCGAGGAGGATTATCGCGCCTACCTCCAGCAACTCGGCGACCTGCCGCGCTGGATGGATCAGCAGATCGCCAATCTCGACGCAGGCCTGAAGCGCGGCTTCACCCCGCCCGCGATCGTCATGGCGGGGCGCGAGAAGCCCGTCGCGGCGATCGCTGAGGCCAAGGACCCAAGCGCAACCGTCTTCTACGAGCCCTTCGTCAAGATGCCCGCGACCACGCCCGACCGCGACGCCCTTCAGCGCCAGGCGCGCGAGACGATCCAGCGCGGCGTGATCCCCGCCTACCAGCGCCTGCTCAGGTATCTACGCACCCGCTACTTTCCCGGCCTCCACTCCGAACTCGCCGCAACCAATCTCCCCGACGGCCCCGCCTATTACCGCAGCCGCATCCGCGCCTTCACCACGCTTGACATGACCCCAGACGCGATCCACGCGCTCGGCCTGTCCGAAGTCGCGGGCATTCGCGCCGAGATGGAGCGCGCCAAGGCCGACACCGGGTTCAAGGGCGACCTCCCCGCTTTCCTCAAGTTCCTCCGCACCGACCCGCGCTTCTACGCAAGGACGCCCGACGAGCTGCTCAAGGAGGCCGCGTGGCAGGCCAAGACGTTCGACGGCATGGCGTCGAAATGGTTCGGCCGCCTGCCCCGACGCCGCTTCGCGATTCGGCCCGTGCCCGACGACATCGCGCCCTTCTACACCGCAGGGCGCGGCGGCCCGGGCGTGTATCTGCTCAACACCTACGACCTCCCCTCCCGCCCGCTGTTCCAGTTGCCCGCGCTGACGCTGCACGAGAGCGCGCCCGGCCACGCCTTTCAGATTCCGCTCGCCGCCGAGAACACCGGGCTGCCCGCGTTCCGCCGCAACAGCTACATCTCCGCATACGGCGAAGGTTGGGCGCTCTACACCGAGCGGCTCGGCGACGAGATGGGCTTCTACCGCACGCCCTACGAACGGTTCGGCATGCTCAGCTACCAGATGTGGCGCGCCGCGCGGCTGGTGGTCGACACCGGCATTCACGCGAAAGGCTGGACCCGCGAGCAGGGTCTCGCCTTCCTCCGCGACAACACCGCGCTGTCCGAGCGCGAGGTGACGACCGAGGTCGACCGCTACATCGGCTGGCCCGGCAAGGCGCTGAGATATTACACCGGCCAGCTCGCGATCCAGCGCGCACGCAAGAAGGCGCAAGGCGCGCTTGGGGCCAGGTTCGACATACGCGCCTTTCACGACACGGTGCTGAGCCTCGGGTCGGTGCCGCTGCCGGTGCTCGAGGCGCGGATCGACCGGTTCATCGCGGAGGGGGGCAGGAGCCCGTACCCGGCTGAGTGACCACTCCCCCTCTCCCTTTGGGAGAGGGGCAAGCCGCGAAGCGGCGCGGGGTGAGGGTGAGCGCGACACACTGGCCGTCACCCTCACCCTTCCGCAGCCTACGGCTGCTCCCTCCCTCTCCCGGGGGAGAGGGATTATTCCGCCGCCTCCGCCGCCGCGACCGGCTCCTTCCACACCAGCACCGGCTTGCGCGCCGCCTGCGTCTCGTCGAGCCGCGATCGCGGCGCGAAATGCGGCGCGGTCTTGAGCGCCGCGTCGCCCGCCTTGGCCCGCTCCGCCACGCTCCTCAGCGCGCCGATGAACTGGTCGAGCGCCGCCTTCGATTCGGTCTCGGTCGGTTCGACCAGCATCGCGCCGTGGACGACGAGCGGGAAGTAGACCGTCATCGGGTGGAACCCTTCGTCGATCAGCCCCTTGGCGACATCCAGCGTCGAGAAGCCGTTCGGAAAGCCGTCGTCGGAGAACAAGGCTTCGTGCATGCACGGCCCCGACGCCGCGAACGGCGCGTCGAGCACGTCCTCCAGGCTGCGCAGCACGTAATTGGCGTTGAGCACCGCATCCTCGGCGACCTGCCGCAGCCCATCCGCGCCATGAGAGAGGATATAGGTCAGCGCCCGCGTGAACATGCCCATCTGGCCATGAAACGCGGTCATCCGGCCAAAGGTATCGGGATGGTCCTCGCCCGCGGTCTCCTCCTCGATCAGTGCGATATGGCCGTCTTCGTGGCGCGCGGTGAACGGCAGCGGCCCGAATGGCGACAGCGCCTCCGACAGCACCACCGGTCCCGAACCCGGCCCGCCGCCGCCGAGCGGCGGGGAGAAGGTCGTGTGCGGGTTGATGTGCATCGCGTCGATGCCGAGGTCGCCCGGCCGAACCCGCCCGACGATCGCGTTGAAATTGGCCCCGTCGCAATAGACGTACGCGCCCGCCGCATGCACCGCGTCGGAGATCGCGCGCATGTCGCGCTCGAACAGCCCGCAGGTGTTGGGGTTGGTGATCATCACCCCCGCGACGTCGGGCCCGAGCCGGGCTTTCAGCGCCTCCAGATCGACGCGGCCCTCCTCGGTCGCCGGAATGTCCTCGACCGTGAAGCCCGCGAAGGCCGCGGTCGCGGGGTTCGTGCCGTGCGCGCTCTCGGGCACCAGGATGACCTTGCGATGCCCCTCGCCGCGCTTCTCCAGCGCCGCCTTGATGCACAGGATGCCGCACAGCTCGCCGTGCGCGCCCGCCTTGGGGCTCATCGCGACGCCGTGCATGCCGGTGAGTTCGATCAGCCAGACCGCCAGCTCGTTGATCACCGCCAGCGCGCCCTGCACCGTGTCGACGGGCTGCAGCGGATGGACGTCGGCGAAGCCGGGCAGCCGCGCGACCTTCTCGTTCAGCCGCGGGTTGTGCTTCATCGTGCAACTGCCGAGCGGGAACAGCCCGAGGTCGATGGCGTAGTTCTGACGGCTGAGACGGGTGTAGTGGCGGACGGTCTCGGGTTCGGACAGGCCGGGCAGACCGATCGGCGTGGTGCGCGCGAGCGCGCCCAGCCGCGACGTGCCCGCGGCGGGCTCCGCGACCTCGACGCCGGTCGTCTCGGTCGAGCCGATCTCGAAGATCAGCGGCTCCTCCAGCATCAGCGCCTTGTTGCCGGTAGACGTCGCCGCCGCGCCAGCGTCCTTTACCGGCGCTTCGGGCCGCCAGCCGCTTGCATTGATGGTCATGCCAACACCTCCTCGAGCGCGGTCGCCAGCGCTTCGACATCGTCCCCGGTCGTCGTCTCGGTCACGGCGACGACCAGACCTTTCGCTAGATCGCCCTCGCCCGGATACAGCCGCCCGAGCGACACGCCCGCCAGGATGCCGCGCTCGGCGAGCGTGCGGACCACCGGTCTCGCCTCCTTCGCAAGTTCGAGCGTGAACTCGTTGAAAAAGCTGTGGTTGGTAAGCCGGACGCCGGGCACCCGCGCCAGCCGCTCGGCCGCGGCGACTGCGCCCGCGTGGTTCGCCGCCGCCAGCGCACGCAGCCCCGCCTCGCCCAGCAAGGTCATGTGGATCGAGAAGGCCAGCGCGCAAAGCCCTGAATTGGTGCAAATATTGCTCGTCGCCTTCTCGCGCCGAATGTGCTGCTCACGGGTCGACAGCGTCAGCACGAAACCGCGACGGCCGTCGGCGTCGACCGTCTCGCCGCAAAGGCGTCCGGGCATCTGGCGAACATACTTCTGCTTGCACGCGAACAGCCCGACGTAAGGCCCGCCGAACTGAAGCCCGACCCCGATCGACTGCCCCTCGGCGACGACGATGTCCGCCCCCATCTCGCCGGGACTGCGGATCGCGCCCAGCGCGACGGGTTCGGTCACCACCGCGATCAGCAGCGCGCCGTTTGCGCGGCATGCCTCCGCCAACGGCGTCAGGTCGCCGATCCGGCCCAGGATATCGGGATATTGCACGACGACGCAGCTCGGTTGGTTCGTCACGACCTCGTCGATCAGCGCATGGTAGCCGGGATCGGCGTCGAGCCGAGGCGCACGATCGGCGACGTCGTCGTCGGTGAAGCGCGCCATGGTGTGCGCGACGGAGACATAATGCGGGTGCAGCCCTTCGTGCAGGATGGCGAGACGGCGGCGCGTGATCCGCCGCGCCATCGTGATCGCCTCCCAGCACGCGGTCGATCCGTCGTACATCGACGCATTCGCCACGTCCGTCCCGAGCAGCCGCGCGACCTGCGTCTGGAACTCGAACAGCATCTGCAGCGTGCCCTGCGCGCTCTCGGGCTGGTACGGCGTGTAGGCGGTCAGGAACTCGCCGCGCTGAATCAGGTGATCGACCGACGCGGGCACGTGATGCCGGTATGCGCCGCAGCCGAGAAAGAACGGGACTTCGCCCGCGACAATGTTCTTGCGGGCGAGCGCGGTCATGTGGCGTTCGACCGCGAGCTCCGACGCGTGCGGCGGCAGGCCGTTGATCGGGCCGTCGAGTCGCGCTTCGGCGGGGACATCGGCGAACAGCGCGTCGATCGAGGGCGCGCCGATGACCGAAAGCATGTCGCGCCGGTCGGCGTCGGTAAGGGGCAGGTAGCGCATTCACGATACTCCCCCCTCCCGCTTGCGGGAGGGGTCGGGGGAGGGCATGTCAGGA
>SXHP01000122.1 GCA_005773165.1 Sphingomonadales bacterium
CGCGGCGGACATGTCGATACCCGAGATCTTCGAACGGTTCGGCGCGCCCTATTTCCGCGACGGCGAGCGGCGGGTGATCGCGCGGCTGATGGACGGAACGCCCAAGGTGATCGCAACCGGCGGCGGCGCGTTCGTCAACGACGAGACCCGCAGGCTGATCCTCGGCGAGGCGACCGCGGTATGGCTCGACGCCGACGTGGAGGTGCTGGTCGACCGCGTCCGCCGCCGCGACAGCCGCCCGCTGCTGCGCGGCCGCGACCCACGAGCGGTGCTCGCCGAACTCGCCCGAGTCCGCAACCCGCTTTATGCGGAGGCGCACCTCCGCATTTCCTCCAACCGGGCGCCGCACGACGTGACGGTCGCCGCCATCCTGAAGGCGATCGGCCGTTGACAATCGTGACTGTGGAGCTCGGCGCGCGGACCTATCCCGTGGTGATCGAGGCGGGGCTGCTGACGCGCGCGGGCGATCACCTGCTGCCGCTCGCCAAAGGGCGGCGCATCGTCGTGGTCGCCGACGAGAGCGTGCGGCCACATCTGGAGATGCTGGCGGCGGCGCTGCCCGGATGCGGGACGGTGGTGCTGCCGCCGGGCGAATCGAGCAAGAGCTGGGCGATGCTCGAGCGCTTGTGCGACGCGCTGCTGGAGCGCGGGGTCGAGCGCGGCGATCTGGTGGTGGCGCTGGGCGGCGGGGTGATCGGCGATCTCGTGGGCTTCGCCTGCGCGATCCTGAAGCGCGGCTGCCGCTTCGCGCAGGTCCCGACGACCTTGCTGGCGCAGGTCGATGCGTCGGTCGGCGGCAAGACCGCGATCAACGCGCGCGCGGGCAAGAACCTGATCGGCGCGTTCAAGCAGCCTGAAATCGTGCTGATCGACCCGGAGGTGCTCGACACCCTGCCCCCGCGCGAGCTAGCGGCGGGCTATGCCGAAGTGTTCAAATACGGGCTGATCGACGATGCGGCGTTCTTCGGCTGGTGCGAGGCGAACGGCGCGGCGCTGCTTGGCGGCGACGCGGACGCGCGCGAGTACGCGATCACCCATGCGGTCGCGGCCAAGGCGCGGATCGTCGCGGCGGACGAATATGAGACGCTGGGCATCCGCGCTCTGCTGAACCTGGGGCATACCTTCGGGCATGCGCTGGAGGCGGAGGCCGGGTTCTCGCAAAGGCTGATCCACGGCGAGGCGGTCGCGGCGGGCTGCGCGCTGGCGTTCGCCTTCTCGGCCGAACAGGGGTTGTGCCCGCGCGAGGACGCGGAGCGCGTCGCGGCGCATTTTCGCGCCGTCGGGCTGCCCGACGGGCTCACCGCCGCCGGGATCGACGCGCCCGCCGAGCGGCTGGTCGAGCACATGCGCCACGACAAGAAGATGGACGCGGGAACCCTGCCCTTTCTCCTCGCGCACGGCATCGGCCGCACGTACCTCGACCGATCGGTTGATCTCGGCGCGGTCGAAGCGTTTTTGGCCCGGGCGCGCTGATGCCGAACGGGGTCGTCAAGCGCGACCTGCCGGTCAAGACCTGCCCGGCCTGCGCGCGGCCGTTCGCGTGGCGAAAGAAGTGGGCGCGGGATTGGGAAGACGTCGTCTACTGCTCGGATGCGTGCCGGAAGAAGCGATGATGCGGTCTGCAGCTCATCCATGTTCTCCGTCACCCCGGACTTGTTCCGGGGTTCAGCGCGCGGCAGGCTATCCCGGTAGAGGTTCAGAGTACATGGCTCGCAGAACTCTGGACCCCGGAACAAGTCCGGGGTGACGAGGGAAGCGAAACCATGTTCACCTCCCCACCCACGCCAGCCACAACCACCCCGCGATCAGCATCGCGCCGCCAATCGGCGTAATCGCGCCGAGCCACCGCGGCAGCCCTAGCGCCATCAGGTAGAGCGTCCCCGCGAACACCGCGCCGCCCACGACGAACAGCCAGGCAGGTCCCCGCGCGCCGAGGTGCAGCGCGGCGAGCGCTGCGACCGCGTGGGTCAGCTGATACTGCGCGCCCGTCCGGAGCCACTCCGCTGCCGCCCCGCTCGCTCCATGCGCGCCGAACCCTCCCG
The DNA here is from genome assembly GCA_005773165.1 of Sphingomonadales bacterium. Taxonomy (GTDB): domain Bacteria; phylum Pseudomonadota; class Alphaproteobacteria; order Sphingomonadales; family Sphingomonadaceae; genus Sphingomonas. Next base: position 2,043 of record SXHP01000122.1, read on the forward strand.
CTCCGACCGCTAGCGCGCCGGACAGCGCAGCGAGCAGCACCAGCCAGTTCATCGCGCCGGCTCCGTCACGATCCGCTCGATCCCGGCGCGCAAGTCGCCGGTGGCCGACTGTTCCTCCAACCGGGCGGCGTCGCTGTCGCGGTACTCGTTCTCGCTCCGCTCGATCTCCGATACGTCCACCCCGATCTCGTCCAGCGCCATGCGCGCCATGACGACCGCGGATTCGAATACCTCGCGCACCGTGCCCGTCACCGGCCCGCCCGCCATCTTCATCAGGCTCCTGCGGTCATAGGCGCGCACGAACACCGACGCCTGCGGAAAGGCGTGCGCGATCGACTGGAGCAGCTCGGCGTCGATCACGTCGCCGTCGATGCAGAACAACAGCAGCTGCGCCTCGCCCGCGCCCGCCTGGAGAAGCAGGTCCAGGCGGGTGCCGTCGCCGTAATAGACCCGCGCGCCGAACGTGCCCGCGACCTCGATCATCTCGACGTCGGTGTCGATCAGCGACACGCTCACCTTTTGTAGGATGAGCATCTGCGCCACGGTCTGCCCGAAGCGGCCGTAGCCGACCACGATCGCGCGCGCCCCATCGGCCTGAGGCTGGGCCAGCCCCTCGTGATCACCGGTCGGCTCCGCGCGAAAGCGACGGGTCGCCATCATCAGGAACGGCGTGGTCGCCATGGATACGGTGACCACCGCGGTGAACAGGCTGGCGGCTTCCGGGGCGATCAGCAGCGCATCTTGCGCCCGGGCGAACAGGACGAAGCCGAATTCGCCGCCCTGGCTGAGCAGCAGACCGAGCGCGAGCGCGGGTCGCCACGCCATGCCGAACGCGCGCGCCAGCGCGAAGATGATCCCCGCTTTGGTCGCGATCAGCGCCAGCGCCATGGTCAGCACGAACATCGGCCGCTCGGCGATCACCTCCAGGTCGAGCAGCATGCCGACCGCAAGAAAGAACAGCCCGAGCAGGATCGAGCGGAACGGCTCGACGTCGGCCTCCAGCTCGTGGCGGTACGGGCTGTCGGCCAGCATCACCCCCGCCACGAACGCGCCCAGCGCGGTCGACAGCCCCAGCGCCTCCATCAGCGCGGCGCTGGCGATCACGGTGAACAGCCCGGCGAAGACGAACATTTCGCGCTCGCCGATGTTGCCGATCAGCCGAAACAGCGGGCGCAGCACGAACCGGCCCGCCAGGATCAGGCCCGCGACTGCGGCGACCGTCTGCAACGCGAGCAGCCAGCCGGGGGCGGCGTGGACGGGCGCGGGCGCACGGCTGAGCGCCGCGACGATCGTCAGGAGCGGGACGATCGACAGGTCCTGAAACAGCAGGATCGAAAAGGCGCGCTCGCCAAACGGGGTGCGCAGCCGCCCGGCGGATTGCAGCATCGGCAGCACCTGCGCCGTCGACGACAGCGCCAGCGGCAGCCCCAACGCGATCGCCGCGGCCAGTGAGAATTGCGCGGGACCCCAGATCACCGCGGCGATCGCAAGGCCGCACAGCACCACCTGAGCGAGTCCCAGCCCGAAGATGTCGCGCTTCATCGCCCACAGCTTGGACGGGCTCAGCTCCAGCCCGACCAGGAAGAGAAGCAGGGTGATGCCGAACTCGGCGATTCCCATCGTCGTCTCGGCGTCGCCGACCAGCGCCAGCGCATGCGGGCCGACCAGGATGCCCGCGACGAGATAGCCCAGCGTCGCGCCAAGCCCCAAACGTCGGAACAACACCACGAACACCAGCGCGAAGCCGAGCAGGACCACACCTGCGCGGAGCATCGACGCATGTTCCTCCATCAGGCCGCGGCCCGACGGGTGGCGGCCTCGGCGGCCTCAGCCGCAGCCTCGAACGCCAGACGGATCGAGGGATGGCGCGCGCTGTGCGGCCGCGCGGGCTCGAACACGTGCAAACCCGGCCACTCGGGCGCGTCGCCCTCCCCAGGCAGCCACCGCGTCAGCGCGTCGCGCGCCGCTGCGAGTTCGGCGGGGGTGCGGCCGAGGATGTCCGCGGCGAGCAGCGACGCCGACGCCTGCCCCAGCGCGCAGGCGCGAACGAGAAGCCCGACCGCCTCGACCCTCCCCTGGGCGTCGATGTCGACGTCGACGGTCACCCGGCTGCCGCAGATCGGCGAACGGCGCTCGGCGGTCGCCATCGCGTGCGGCAGCCGCTGGTGGTGCGGGATCGACGCGGCGAGGCGAAGGATCTCGGCATTGTAGAGCGTCGTGCTCATGACTCCGGACTCGTGGACGCCGCGCTCGCATTGTCGGGCGCCTGCGCGCCGAACACCGGCTGGCCGCGCCGCCGCCGGTCGACGAAGTCGCCGATGCCCGCGCTGGTCGCGTTGAGCAGCGGATAGGTGCGCGATTCGGTCATCCACGCAGGCCGCTTCGCCGGGCCGCCGCGCGCGGTGTCGACCACCAGCGCGGCGAGCAGGAACAGGAGGCTGACGAGGATGAGTCCCTTGAGCGCCCCGAAGCCGAAGCCCAGCGCGCGGTCGACCGGCCCCAGGATCGACTCGCGCGTCCGCGCCCCGATCGCGCGCGCGACCATCCGCCCGCCGAAATAAGTCACCCCCACGATCAGCGCGAACGCCAGCACCGCTGCGCCCGACGCGGTCCCGACGAAGCCGGTTAGGGATTGCGCCAGCGAAATGTGGAACAGCTTCAATCCCGCGACGATCGCGATCCACGCCAACAGCGACAGCACCTCGGTCACGAACCCCCGCGTGAAACCAAGCGCCGCCGATCCGAACACGGCGATGAGGACGACGATGTCGAGTGCGGTCAGGCCCATGCTCGCCCCATACAAGCCGGACACGCCCGGCCGCTACCCCCGCCCGAGCATATGGTCGACAAACGCGCCGAGCGTCCGGAACCCCGACAGCCGCATCGCGCTGCGCTCCTCCTTCGACGCCGCCGGAACCAGCGCGCGTTCGAAGCCGAGCTTCGCCGCCTCCTTCAGCCGCAGCGCGCCATGCGCGACCGGGCGGACCTCACCCGACAGCGCCACCTCGCCGAACGCCACCGCGTCGATCGGCACCGGGCGTTCGGACAGCGCCGACACCAGCGCCGCCGCGACCGCCAGGTCGGCGGCGGGGTCCTGCACGCGGTAGCCGCCCGCGACGTTCAGATACACTTCGCACGCCGAGAAGCTCAGGCCGCACCGCGCCTCCAGCACCGCCAGGATCATCGCCAGCCGCCCCGAATCCCACCCGACCACCGCACGCCTGGGCGTGGCGCCCGACGCGAGGCGGACGGTCAGCGCCTGTATCTCCACCAGCACGGGCCGCGTCCCCTCCAGCGCGGGGAACACCGTCGTCCCGGTGACGCTCTCGTTGCGCTGGGTCAGGAACAGGGACGACGGGTTGGCGACCTCGCACAGCCCCTCGCCCTGCATCGCGAATACGCCGATCTCGTCGGTGCCGCCGAAGCGGTTCTTGATCGCGCGCAGGATGCGATACTGGTGAGAGCGCTCGCCCTCGAAGGAGAGCACGGTGTCGACCATCTGCTCCAGCACGCGCGGGCCCGCAATCGACCCGTCCTTGGTCACATGCCCGACCAGCACCACCGCGGTGCCACGCTCCTTGGCGAAGCGGATCAGCTCCTGGCTGGACGCGCGGACCTGGCTGACCGTGCCGGGCGCGCCCTCGATCAGGTCGGAGTGCATCGTCTGGATCGAATCGATGACGAGCAGCGCGGGCGGCCTGCCCATCGACAGCGTCGTCAGGATGTCGCGGGTCGAGGTCGCCGCGGCGAGTTGCACCGGCGCGTTTCCCAGCCCCAGCCGCCGCGCGCGGAGCCGCACCTGGTCCGCCGCCTCCTCGCCCGAGACATAGGCGACGGGCAGCCCGGCGCTGGCCATCCGCGCCGCCGCCTGAAGCAGCAGCGTTGATTTGCCGATCCCCGGATCGCCGCCGATCAGCGTCGCCGACGCCTCGACGAAGCCGCCGCCGAGCGCGCGGTCCAACTCGGCGATCCCGGTCGCCATGCGATCGGGCAGCTTGACCTCCGCGTCGAGCCCGACCAGCTGGATCGCCCGCCCGCCGCTCTGGAGGTTGTGCTTGGCCTGGAACGGGGTCGCATTAAGCGGGGCCTCCTCGGCCAACGTGTTCCACTCGGCGCAATCCGCGCATTGGCCCTGCCACCGCGAGGCGACCGAGCCGCACGCCTGGCACACGTATCGTTTCTGGAGCTTGGCCATACGCCCCGAACTAGCATGTGAAGAACGGGAGGGGAACAGCTTGCGATCGGCACGACGCCGTTGCAATGTAATCGTGCGTAACCGTCGGAGATCACATGATTGGATCAGTCCTGCTTGCACTCGCGCTCACCGTGGAACCCACGCCGCCGCCGCTCGCGCCGGTCGGGCCGTGGATCGTTCGGGCTGAAGAGAGCATGTGTTTGCTGGAGCGAAACTATACAGTGGATGGTCGGAGGATATCGCTTATCTTTCAGCCGCTGCTCGATCTCCCAAACATGGAGATGTTCATAGTGGCGGCGGACACGAACGATAAGCAATACCAGGGTAACTTTTCTGCGGCGGTCGCGTCCATCGCCATGCCGTATACCGGCAGATACTTCTCGGTCGTCCCGCCAAAAGCGAAGGCGAGGTTAACGCGGCTTACGGTACAGCGACGTTTGCTGAATGAACTGAAGGATGGCGATACATTGCATGTCCGCGCGAAGCCGGTGGACCAGAGCTTCACAATCGTCCGACCCGAGAAAGCACGAGCTGCATTGCAGAATTGCACCAATGATCTCAAGAAGGCATGGGGCATCAACGACGATGTAGCTTCACGCGCCGAGATACCTCCGGAGGGCAAGCCGGGCCACTATTTCGGCCCCGATGCCTACCCGCGCGAAGCCATGCAGCAAGGCATCTACGGCCGTGTCATTGTGTTGCTCAACATCGATCCGACCGGAGCCGTCTCCAACTGCCGTATTGTTTCGTCAGCGGGGAAGGCGCTGAACGAAGGAACGTGCTTGGCGGCCAAGCGCATCCGGTTCAAACCTGCGCGCGATAAAGACGACAAGCCGCTGCCGTCCACCTATGTCCTGCCGGTTTGCTGGGTTCTGCCCGGATCGCCGGGCTAAGACCCCGCGGAGCCGATCGACGCTTCATATCGCTAAACAGCCCCCGTCGGGCTACAGCCGCGCGACCATGCAGCCCCACGACCTTCGTGTCGCCGTGTTCAGCGGCAACTACAATTACGTCCGTGACGGCGCGAACCAGGCGCTGAACCGCCTGGTCGGCTTCCTGCTCGCACACGGCGTCGCGGTGCGCGTCTATTCGCCGACCAGCAGCCGGCCCGCCTTCACGCCGACGGGTGATCTGGTGAAGGTGCCGGGCATGCGGCTCCCTGGCAGCCGGGGGGAGTACAAGCTCGCCTGGGGCCTGTCGCCCTCCGTCCGGCGCGATCTCGCCGCGTTCGCGCCGAACATTGTTCACGCCGCCGCGCCCGAACTGCTCGGCCATGCCGCTGCCGGCTATGCCCGGCGGCACGGCATCGCGTCGGTCGCCTCGCTCCACACCCGGTTCGAAACCTATCCGCGTTACTACGGCCTGCGGTTCATCGAGCCGTTGGTCGAACGGCTGCTGACGCGGTTCTACAACCGGTTCGACCGGGTCGTCGTGCCCTCGCCAAGCGTCGGCGAACTGCTGTGCGACTGGGGCGTTCGGACCCCGATCGGCATCTGGTCGCGCGGGATCGACCATGACCGGTTCCGGCCCGACCGGCGCGACAACGCGTGGCGGCGATCGCTCGGCATCGCGGACGACGCGGTCGTGGTCGGCTTTCTCGGGCGGCTGGTGAAGGAGAAGGGGCTCGACATCTTCGCCGAGGTCGCCGCCGAGCTGCGTCGGCGGGCGGTGCCGCATCGCGTGCTCGTCATCGGCGAAGGTCCGGCGCGCGACTGGTTCGCGCGCGCCGCCTCAGACGCCGTGTTCGCCGGCTTTCAGTCGGGCGAGGCGCTGGGGCGCGCGGTCGCGTCGATGGACGTGTTCTTCAATCCCAGCGTCACCGAAACCTTCGGCAACGTCACCACGGAGGCGATGGCGGCGGGCGTGCCGGTGGTCGCCGCGCGCGCGACCGGCGCGGTCGACCTGATCGAGGACGGCCGCACCGGCTGTCTGGTCAGCCCGCGCGACGTCGCCGCCTATGCGGACGCGATCGCCCGGATCGTCGCCGACCCGGCGCTTCGCCGTGCGATGGGCGGGGCGGCGCACGCCCGCGCGGCTGAGTATCGCTGGGACAGCGCCAACCAGGCGGTGCTGGAGACGTACCTTCAGGTCATGGCCGAACGCCGGTCGCGGTCCGCCTGGCGTGAACCCTGATGTGTGCGCGCCCGCGTCGATAGCCAGGATGCAGCGTGCGGCATCCAGATGACGGATCACGCGAGAGCGGCTATCGAGCGAACATGGCCGATCTCCTCGCGGGTCTGGAGCCCGCCGCCGCTCCCGACATGTCGGCCGCCGACGCACCGCTCGCCGACCGGCTGCGCCCGCGCGCGCTGGCGGAGGTCGTCGGGCAGGATCATCTGACCGGCGCGGAGGGCGCGATCGGGCGGATGGTCGCCGCGGGGCGCTTGTCGTCGATGATCCTGTGGGGTCCTCCGGGCACAGGCAAGACGACGATCGCCCGCCTGCTCGCCGATGCGGTGGGCCTGCGCTTCGTCGCGATCTCCGCGGTGTTCTCCGGCGGCGCGGACCTCAAGCGGGTATTCGCCGAAGCAGCTGACCACGCCCGAATGGCCAGGAAGACGCTCCTGTTCGTGGACGAAATCCATCGCTTCAACCGCGCGCAGCAGGACGGTTTTCTGCCCTATGTCGAGGATGGCACGGTGACCTTGGTCGGCGCGACGACCGAGAACCCGTCCTTCGAACTGAACGCCGCGCTGCTCAGCCGCACGCAGGTGCTGATCCTTCATCGGCTCGACCGTGCGGCGCTGGATCTGCTGCTTGCCCGCGCCGAAGCGCTCGTCGGTGATGCGCTGCCGCTGAGCGCCGCCGCTCGCGACGCTCTGATCGCGAGCGCCGACG
>SXHP01000123.1 GCA_005773165.1 Sphingomonadales bacterium
GTCGGCGAGCTGGCCCTGGATCGCGAGGAGCCGCGCGCGCGCCGGGCCGGCCCCGGGCACGCCGCCCGCACCGGCGACCGACTGCGGCGTCCCCGCCATCTGACCCGCAACCGCGGCGAGGCTCGACTGCGCCGCGGCGAGATCGCTGTCGACCTGCGCCATCTGGGTACGCGCGGCGGAGATGCGGTCGCTGACCGTGCCCGTCCCCGGCAGCGAGCCGAGGTAGCGGTTCTGGAAGTCGGCGCGCTTCGCCTCGGCGTCCTGAAGCTGTCGCTGGCGCTGCGCGAGCTGCGCGTCGAGGAAGCGGAGGGATTGCGTGCTCTGCGTCCGATCGCCAGCCAGGTTCTGCTCGACGAAGATATCGATCAGCTTCTGCGTGATGTCGCGCGCCAGCTTGGGGCTGGGCGCGCCCGTGGTGATCTGAAACAGATTCTCCTGCTGGCTCTCCACCTTGATCGCCTGTGCCAGGCCTTGCACCCGGTCGGCGACGTCGCGGTCGCTGGACACGGTGTTGGCGAGGTCCGTGCCGCGCACGACCTTCTCCAGGTTGACGGCGGAGACGAGCGTCTGGCGAATGGTGTCGACCGCCTTCTGATCCTGCTGCTGTCCCGGCGCGCCGAGCGCGTCGGGAAGGATCGAGCGAACCTGGACGAAGACGCGCGCCTTGGACTCGTAACGGCTGGGAAGCTGCGACACGACCAGCCAACCCAGGACGCACAACCCCCAAGCGACCGCCAGCGCTATCCAGCGGCGGGTCCAGATCGCGTGGCAAGCCAGGCGGATTTCATCGTAGATCGCGTTCACGCGAGCGCCCCGATCAAAACATCGACTCGGGGATGATGATGACGTCGCCCGGTTCCAGCCGGACGTTGGCGCGCGAATCGCCCTTCTTCAGAAGATTGGAGATCTGCAGCGCGAACTCGCGCTGCTTGCCCGTCGCGCGGTCGTGACGGATGAGGCGCGCCTTGTTCCCCGCGGCATATTGGTTGAGGCCGCCGACCGCGATCATCGCGTCGAGCAGGGTCATGTTGGCGCGGTAGGGGATCGATGCGGGCTTTTCCGTCGCGCCGACGACGCGGACCTGCTGGCTGTAGGTGCCCGAGAAATTCTCGACGATCACCGATACGATCGGGTCCTTGATGTACTGCGACAGCGCCTGCTTCATGTCGAGCGCGAGCATCGCGGGGGTCTTGCCGACCGCGGGCATGTCGCTGACCAGAGGCGTTGTGATGCGCCCGTCGGGACGCACCTGGACCTTCGCCGACAGCTCGTTGTTGCGCCAGACGAAGATGTTGAGCTGGTCGAGCGGACCGATCACATACTCCTCGCCCGGCTGCTCGCGGGACGCGACATAGGAGGCGGGCGGCAGCTCGGGGCGGCCGCCGCGGCCGCCGCCGCACGCGGAGAGCATTGTCGCAACCAGCGCGACGCTTAGGGTGGCACGAGCGGAACGCATGATCGAACGGTCTCCGGGCGGCTTCAGGAAAGCCTTCACGGGTCAGTCATGCACGGAAAGTGGTGAAGATAGGGTTAGGACACCCCTCCCGACACCACCCGCTCGGCGGCGGGCGGGTGGCCGAGAAAGGCGGAGGGGCTCGCGGTCGCGCCGTAGGCTCCGGCGAGAAAGACCGCGATCAGGTCGCCCGGCCGGACCTGCGGCAGCGACACCCGGTCCCCCAGGCGATCGAGCGGGGTGCAGAGCGGCCCTACGATCGACGCCGTCATGGCGGCGGGCTCGCCCATCGCGCGGGCCACCGCCAGGGGGTAGTTGCGGCGGACCACCGTGCCGAAATTGCCCGACGCGGCGAGCTGGTGGTTGAGCCCGCCGTCGACGATCACGAAGGTCTCACCGCCGCTCTCCTTCACGTCGACGACGCGGGTGAGGTAGATGCCCGCTTCCGCCACCAGCCACCGGCCCAGTTCGATCGCGAAGCGGGTATCGGTCAGAACCGCGGGGCGCGACGTGACGGCGAGCGCCGCGCCGACCGCCTCGACATCGAGGGGCGTGTCTCCGGCGAAATAGGGCACGCCGAAGCCGCCGCCGAGGTTGACGAGCGGCGGCGCGGCGCCCGCCTCCTCGGACAGCCGGGCGGCGAGCGCGATCGTCGCAGCCTGCGTGTCGGCGATCGCGCGGGCGTCGAGCGCCTGACTTCCGGCATAGACATGAAATCCGCGCCAGTCCGCTCCTGCGGCAAGCAGCGTGCGCACCAACGTAGGGACGCGGTGCGCGTCGATCCCGAACGGAGACGGCCGCCCCCCCATCCGCATCCCCGATCCGCGCAGCTCAACATCGGGGTTGACGCGGACCGCGAGGCGCGGCGTGCGGCCCAGGCGGTCGGCGATAGCCAGCGCTCGCGCGGCTTCTCCCTCGGACTCCACATTGATCGCCGCGCCTGACGTGATCGCAGCTTCGAGCTCGGCATCGCGCTTGCCCGGTCCCGCGAAGCTGATCGTCTCCGCGGGTTTCACCGCGAGCGCACGGACGAGCTCTCCCGCGGATGCGACGTCGAGCCCGTCGACCAGCGGCGCGACCGCGTCGAGCAGCGCGGGAAGCGGATTGGCCTTGATCGCATAATGAAGATCGACGCCTGGGAAGGCCGCGCGAAAGCGGGCGACGCGCGCGGCGATGATGCGTGCGTCGTAGACGAACACCGGCGTCCCCGCCTCCGCCGCCCAGTCGTCCGCCGACTGGCCGCCGATCGCGAGCATCCCCGTTTGGCCCGCGAATTCGGGAGGGAGCGGTCCGATCGGCTTCATGGCGTCACGTCCGCCCGGATCGCCGCGCGGTCGAGCTTGCCGTTGGCGTTACGCGGCAGCGCCTCGCGCCACACGTAACGCTGCGGCTGCATGAATGCGGGCAGCTCGCTGCGAAGCCGCGCGCGCAGATCGCCTTCGCGCGCCGAATCGCCCGCCACGACCGCGACGATCGCCTGTCCGAGCCGCTCGTCGGGCGTCCCGACCGCCACCGCCTCCCGCGCCTCGCCGCCCGCCATGACCGCTTCCTCGACCTCGCCCGGGCTGACGCGGTTGCCCGACACCTTCATCATCTCATCACCGCGCCCGACGAAGCGGAACAGCCCGTCCGTTCCCTCGATCACCGTATCCCCGGACCACACCGCCATGCCGCCGCTTTGCGCAAAGGCGGGCGCAGGCCGAAAACGCTGCGACGTGCGCTCCGGGTCGCGCCAATAGCCTTGCGCGACGAGCGGCCCGGCGTGAACCAGCTCGCCGGGCTCGCCGAGCTCTGCGCGAGAGCCGTCGGGGCGGACAGCCATCACCTCCGCAAAGGGGATAGCCCGCCCGATCGCCTCGGGGTGCGCATCGATCAGCGTCGGATCGAGATAGGTGGAGCGGAACGCCTCGGTCAGTCCGTACATCGCGTACACGTCTGCGGCGGCGAACCGATCGCGCAGCCCCCGCACCAGCCGCGGGGTGAGCGCCCCGCCCGAGTTGGTCAGCCGCTTGAGCCGCGCCGCGACCTCGTCCGGCCAATCGGCCTCCAGCAGTTGCACCCAGAGCGGCGGCACCCCCGCCAGCGTCGTCGCGCCGACACGCTCAACCGCCTTCACCACGTCGCGTGCGGTGAGGTAATCGAGCGGGGCGACCGCCGCCCCGGCGTACCAGCTCGAGAACAACTGATTTTGCCCGTAATCGAACGCCAGCGGCAGTACGCCGAGCACCCGATCCTCAGGCGTGAGCTTCAGATAGGACGCTACCGATGCCGCGCCGAGCCAGAGGTTCGCGTGGCTGAGCATCACGCCCTTGGCGCGCCCGGTCGATCCGGAGGTGTAGAGAATCGCTGCAAGGGCGTCCGGGTCGGCCCGCGAAGGCCCGATCGGATCGCCTCCGCCGGTCGAGGTCGCGACGCGGCACCCCACGGGCACGTCGCCGGGCTCCAGCGTCGCAGCGCGAGCCTCCTGGGTCAGCAGCAGCGCCGCCCCGCTGTCGTCAAGAACATGCGCGACCTGAGCGCGGCGCAGCGCCGGGTTGACCGGAACATGGACCAACCCCGCACGCGGCGCGGCGAGCGGCATCAGGCACGCGGCACGCGTCTTGGGCAGCCAGGTCGCGATCCGCCCGCCCGGATCGAAGCCCTGTCCCGCGAGCCACCCGGCCAGCCGCGCCGTTTCCGCCTCCGCCTCAGCGTAGGTCATCGCGCCGTGGCGATCGATCAGCGCAATGCCGTCGCCTCTGAGCACATGGTCGATCGGGCGCGGGTCCGGGGTCATCGCGTCCGCCTTAGCGCGGAGCCGTTGCCGAATGCACCCCCGCCCTCTAACGCATGAAGCCACAGCTTAATCGCGAAAAGGGCGGCGCGTGATCCCGGAGGGTACAGCAGAGATCGAGGCGACGGTGCGCGCGGTGCTGATCGACGTGCTCGGCATCGCGCCGGAGCGCGCCGCCGGGTTCCGCGCCGAAACGCCGCTGTTCGGCGCGCTGCCCGAGCTCGATTCGATGGCGGTCGCAGGGGTGCTGACCGAGCTGGAGGACCGGCTGGGCATCATGATCGAGGACGACGAGGTCGACGGCGCGATGCTGGAGACTTTCGGGGCGCTGGTGATGTTCGCAGGCGGCAAAGCGCTGCAGTGATCGGCTGGTACGACTGGGCGGGCGGGCGTGAAGCGATGCTGCGCTTCGGCCCGGCTGACGGCCCGGTCGTGGTTGCGGCGATGCCGTTGCTGGAGGAATGGAACCGGACGCGCGCCTTCGTCGTCACGCTGCTCCGCGCCCTTGCGGACCGCAGCATCGCGAGCATGCTGCCAGACCTCCCGGGACACGGCGAAAGCCTTGCGCCCTTGCTCGATCTTCGCGACGCACGCGCGGCCTTCGCGGCCGCTGCCGCTTTGCACGAGCGATCCGTCTTCACGCTGAGCGTACGCGGCGGCGCCCTGCTTGACGACCAGGCGAGCCCCGTCGCTCGCTGGCAGCTCAGTCCCGCCACGGGATCGGAGCTGGTGCAGGACCTCCGCCGGGTTCATCTCGCGCGCGGAACGGGTCCGGCGCTGCCCGCAAGCCTCGTCGCATCGCTCGCCGGGGCGGAGCCGGCTTCAGGCGCGCGGGTCGTCCGGCTGGCTAGCGACCCGCGGCCCGCGGATCGCCACTTCGACGGTCCGCCCCTGTGGCGTCGCGCCGAGCCGGGCAACGACGCGGCGCTCGCAGCCGTGCTCGCCGACGATATCGCTGCATGGATAGGTCGTTGCGTCGCATAGTCGCCTTCCCGTGCGAAGACGCCACGCTGATCGGCACGGTCGACGAAGCGGCGGGCGGCACGGGGCTCTTGATCGTCTCGGGCGGCAACGAAGTCCGCTGCGGAGCGCATCGCGGCATGGCGTTGCTGGCTCATCGTCTGGCTGCCAGCGGCGTGCCGGTGTTCCGCTTCGACCGGCGCGGCATCGGCGATTCGGAAGGGCGGAACGGAGGCTATGCGACCTCCACCCCCGACATAGCCGCCGCCCTGGAGGCGTTCCGGCGGGAGCAGCCGCACCTCACCCGCGTGATCGGCTTCGGCAATTGCGACGCGGCGACCGCGCTGGTGCTGTTCGGCCACGCTCTCCAGGGGTTGGTGCTCGCCAACCCTTGGCTCGGCGACGAGCAGGCCGAGCTGCCACCCGCCGCCCTGCGAGAGCATTACTTCCGAAAATTGCGCAGCGCAGACACTTGGCGCAATCTGCTCCACGACTTCGGCAGGAAAGTACGGGACCTACGGGCTCTGTTCAGGCCCGTTCGCGACCAACCGTTGAATGACCGCTTCATGGAGAGCCTCGCCGCCCGACCGGCAACCGTTATCCTCGCCGCCCGCGACCGCACCGCGCAGGTGTTCGCCGCGTCGATCGCCCTTCCCCCTCACGTCCGCACCATCGAGATCGCCACCGCGTCGCACAGCTTCGCGGACGCAGGCGAGGCTCTGGAGCAGGCGATCCGTCATGCGATCGCGACGCCCGCATCCAATCGCGGTCCGCTTCGTTGAATGGGCTGCGGAGGGCGGCATGAGCGAACAGAAGGTGCGTATCGAACCCTATAAGGGTGCTGCGGGCGGTTGGGGTTCGGTGACGGGGATGGCGAAGGTTGTCCCGAAGGAGGGTGTCAGCCCCGACCTGCTCGACGCGCTCCGCCGCCAGAACAAGCCCGAAGGCGTGATGTGCGTCAGCTGCGCCTGGGGTAAGCCCGCCAAGCCGCACCCGGCCGAGTTCTGCGAGAACGGAGCCAAGGCGACCGCGTGGGAGCTGACCCGGGAGCGGGTGACTCCCGCCTTTTTCCAGCGCCATACCGTCAGCGAGCTCGACGGCTGGGCCGATCACGACCTGGAACAGGCCGGACGACTGACCCACCCGATGCGCTATGATGCTGCAACGGATCGTTACGTCGCCGCGAGTTGGGACGAAGCGTTCGCGGCGATCGGAGCGAAACTGAAGACGCTCGATCCCGAAAAGGTCGTCCTCTACGCCTCCGGCCGCGCGAGCCTGGAGACGTCGTTCATGTATGCGCTGTTCGCGCGCATGTGGGGACAGCAGAACCTGCCCGACAGCTCCAACATGTGCCACGAGACCACGTCGGTCGGGCTGAAAGCCGCCATCGGATCGCCGGTGGCGACGATTCAGCTCGAGGATTACGACCATTGCGACGCGATCTTCGCATGGGGTCAGAACGTCGGCACCAACAGCCCCCGCATGCTCCACACGCTGCGCCAATGCGCCAAGCGGGGTGTGGAGATCGTCACCTTCAACCCGCTTCGCGAGCGCGGCTGGGAGCGGTTCACCGATCCGCAGAACCCGATCGAAATGGCGACCGGCACGTCGACCCGCATCTCCAGCCAATATCACCAGGTCCGCGCCGGCGGCGACATCTCAGCGATCCTCGGCATCTGCAAGCTCGTCATCGAAGCCGATGACCGCGCGCAGGCGACCGGCGGCGAGCGAGTCCTCGACCATCAGTTCATCGCGCAGCACTCGGTCCGCTTCGACGAGTTTGCGGATTTCTGCCGCGCGGCGACTTGGGACAGCATCGTTCACGAGAGCGGCCTCAGCCGTCAGGCGATCGAAGATGCGGCGCGGGTCTACATGAAGGCCAAGCGCGTGATCGCGGTCTACGGCATGGGGATCACCCAGCACCGCTACGGCATCGACAGCCTGTACATGATCGTCAACCTGCTCCTGCTCCGCGGCAACATCGGGCGCGAGGGCGCGGGCCCGGGTCCGGTGCGCGGGCATGCCAACGTGCAGGGCCA
>SXHP01000124.1 GCA_005773165.1 Sphingomonadales bacterium
GACGGTGGCTCTCGCGCGCTCAACGCTCCCGCGTCGTCAACCAGCCCGCCGACGATATCGCCTTCGATCGCATCGTCAACGTCCCCAAGCGCGGGCTCGGCGACAAGGCGGTCGCCAAGGTCCACCAGCTCGCGCGCGCATTGGGCGTTCCCCTCGCCACCGCCGCCGCGCGCATCCTCGACACCGACGAGCTGACCGCGCAGGCGCGTCGCGCGCTCGGCAATCTCGTCGGCGACATCGCCCGCTGGCGCGACATGGCGCGCGATCTGCCGCACGCCGAGCTCGCCCGCCAATTGCTCGACGAGAGCGGCTACACCGCCCTGTGGCAGGCCGAGAAGTCCGCCGAAGCCGCCGGCCGCCTTGAAAACCTCACCGAACTCGTCCGCGCGATGGAGGAGTACGAATCGCTCGGCGCGTTCCTCGAACACGTCAGCCTCGTCATGGACACCGAGGGCGGCCGCAACGACCCGCAGGTCACGATCATGACGATCCACGCCGCCAAGGGGCTGGACTTCGACACCGTCTTCCTCGTCGGCTGGGAGGAAGGCCTGTTCCCATCACAGCGCGCGCTCGACGAAGGCGGCACCGCCAGCCTCGAGGAAGAACGCCGCCTGGCCTACGTCGCGATCACCCGCGCCCGCCGCCGCGCGGTGATCCTCCACGCCAGCAACCGCCGCATCTACGGCCAATGGACGTCGAGCCTGCCAAGCCGTTTCGTCGGCGAGCTGCCGCCCGAGCATATTGAGGCGGAGACCACCATGTCCGGCGGCGAATCGCTTTGGCGCGCCAACTGGAGCGAACGCGCCGACCCCTTCGCCGACGTCGCGCGCGGGACCGGCCGAGGCCCCGGCTGGCAACGCGCGGTGAGCGCCGCGTCCGGCTTCAACACCACCCCCTCCCGCCTGGTCGAAAGCCGCGCCTCCGCGGTCAGCCTCGGCAACAAGGGCCGCGACGATCTGTCGGTCGGCCAACGCGTCTTCCACCAGATATTCGGCTACGGACGTGTAGCCGAGATCGAGGGCAACAAGCTCGAGATCGACTTCGAGGCGGCGGGGCGAAAGCGGGTGATGGACAGCTTTGTGACGGTGGGGTGAGGCGGGGTGAAGACGACCCGCTACTTCGACGAACAGGTGCTACGCAAACGGCGCTACCTGCAGACGGCGTGGATCGAGGCGACCCTTCTCGCGCCTGCACGCCGGATTGAACAACCCGACGGTCGCGTACGCCTCTGGCGCCGCGTTGAGTTGGAGGACGGTAAGACGTATATGCTCCGTGTCGTAACGCTGGCGGACGGCGAAACTGTTCACAACGCGTTCTTCGACCGAGACGCCAAGGAGGCGGACGCATGAAGCTGCATTACTATCCAGAAACGGACAGCCTTTATATCGAGCTTTCTGCCGCGCCAAGCAGCGAGACGCGCACGATAAGCGAGACGGTCAACGTCGACTTCGACGCGGACGGCGGCCTTGTCGGGATCGACATCGATCAGGCTTCAAGGCAGCTTGATCTGACGACGCTCGAAACTTCAGCGCTGCCGTTTAAGGCACTCCGGGCGGCTTAGCTGGGAAGCCTATTGCCGAGATTAAAGCCGAATAGGTGCAGGAACGGTATCAGGAGACAGGGGTGGATAGGGCCGATCTAATCAGCGTGGAACTCGCTTATTATGGGCTGAGCACCGGAGGCGCCGAGGAGCGGCGCTTTCACCATTCCACACTCAGGAATGGAAAGAAGTTTGTGGCGACTGTGCTTGACCATACGATCCGCTTTATCCCCGGCCACTATGCGCTATCGCCAAATCAGATCGACATCTTAGATCAGCGACAAGCTCTTTCCAGTCAGTAAGTCCATGCGGTCTTGAACGAAATTTGCGGACGTATGCTTACGCCAACTGAACCGCTCTACGAACAGATAGATGCAGCATACTTATGCTATTGCCAAGAAAACGGCGTCTCGCCTTCCGCACATAATCAGGCGAGAACTTATTGGCTACTCAGACCTTAAATTTAGACAACCGAAATCGTCCCGCGCTCTATGCCATCTGAGGTGACGGCCGCTCACAGCGACCGCGCACGAACTACGCCGCAACCCGCTCGACCGCAATCGTGCCCTCACGCGCCCGCACCTGCGCCAAATCGTGCGCCGCCTGCATCCGCATCAGCGTATCCGCGCTCAGCCCGAACGCCTTCTCAAAACGAAAGGCCATGTCGGCCGACAGTCCCGCTCGCCCGCCCAGCAGGTTGCTCATCGCCTGCCGCGTAACGTGCAGTTTGGCCGCGGTGTCGGTGACCGACAGGCCATGCGGTTCGACGATCTCGCTACGTAACCATACGCCTGGCTACATGACGATGCTCGGGTGCAGATGATAGGCATCGCGCCACTATGCTCCACGCCCTCATGATCGCCAACGGCAGCGCGTTGGACTATCCAATAGTCCAAAGAAGCATTGCCATGAACGTCTCCGTCTCCGCCCCAAGGCGCGACTTACCGATCTCGTCCGCCGGGCCGAAGCAGGCGACGAGGTAGTGCTGACCCGCCACGGCCAACCTGCCGTCCGCCTCATGCCCATCGAGCGTAAGCGGACGCCGGAGGAGAAGCGAGCGGTGCTCGAGAAGTACCGCGGCATCATGAAAGGCAAGCCCGAGTGGGAAGGCGTGACCGCCGCGACGGCGGCGGACTTCCTCTATGACGAGTTCGGTCTGCCCGCGTGATCGCTCTGGATGGGTCCGCGCTTCTCGCCATCGTAAACGACGAGTCCGAGGCCGATCGCTGCATCGACGCTCTCAGTGGTGAGACCGAATTGATCGTCTCGGCGGCTTCGCTTGCGGAGGTGCTGATCGTCGCCAACGCGCGTGGCGTTCTGGAGCCATTGCGCGATATGCTCGCCAATCTGGAGCCCCGCGTGATCCCGCTCACCGCCGAGCGCGCTCGCAGCGCCGCGGTCGCATACGAGCGTTGGGGCAAGAGCTATCACCGCGCTCACCTCGACATCATGGACAGCTTCGCTTACGCCCTCGCCCGCGAACACGATTGCGCGCTGCTTTATGTCGGCGACGCTTTCAAGCAGACGGACATACGTGGGGCTCTGCCACCGCGAGAATAGGTCTGTCCTACACGCCGCCGTCCCGTCACACCCTGTCGGATGACCGATCCGGACCCCCTCGCCTTCACCCCCGTCCCCACCGCCTCCACCCGCCACGACGGCTGGACGCCCGAGCGGCAGCAGCGCTTCATCCAGGCGCTCGCCGCGATGGGCGTGGTCGCCGCGGCCGCGCGCGCGGTCGGCAAGAGCGGCACCAGCGCCTACAAGCTGCGCGAGCGGCCCGGCGCGGCCGAGTTCGTCGCCGCCTGGGAGGTCGCGATCGCGATGGCGCACGACCGCGCCTACGGGCAGGCGATGGACCAGGCGATCAACGGCATCCTCACGCCCCGCTATTATTGCGGGCTGCAGGTGGGCATGGTCCGCCGCTTCGACTATCGTCTGGCGTTCAAGGTGCTCGAGCGCCCACAGCACCGCCCCGCCGACATCACGAGGGCGGATCTCCACGCCGCGCTCGCCAGCATCACCGATGACGTCCCGCCTTCGGAAAGCGGCGAATAGAGCCGATTTGCGGCAACTTCGACAACTTCACCGCCTCCGCCCGTCGTTCAGGAACCGTTTCGGCGCCGGACCGTACCACCCGCAGGCCCGATCGTCGGGCAGGGAGAGGTCATCATGTTCACTCGCACCCTGGGCTTCGTGCTCGCCGCCGCGACGCTCGCCCCGGTCGCCGCCGTCGCCCCCGCCGCCGCGCAGACCGCCGCCGCCGACGCGCGCTGGCGCCAGGCGCAGGAGCGGTTCGACCGCGAATTGTCGATCTATCGCCAGGAGTTCGACCGCTACCGCGACCAGAGCGCACGCGGCGGCTACGACGGCGGTCCCTACCGCCAGGCCCCCGACCGCTACAGCCAGCCTCGCTACGATGACGAGCGCGACGAAGGCGATTACGATCCCGCGCGCTATTATCGTGGCGGCACGCAATATCGGGAGCGTGTCCTTTCGCCCGAAGACCGCGTCTACGCGGGGCAGGACGGCCGCTATTACTGCCGCCGCAGCGACGGCACCACCGGGCTGATCGTCGGCGGCGCGGCGGGCGGCATCTTGGGCAACGTCATCGACGGCGGCCGGTCGCGGCTGGTCGGCACGTTGCTCGGCGGCGCGGCGGGCGCGCTCGCAGGGCGCGCGGTCGACCAGAACCAGTCACAGATCCGCTGCCGCTGATGTCGGTCGCGGGGGTGGGCCGTCGCGGCCTACCCCTCGACCGCCATCAGCAGATTGCCTTCGTATCGCGGCTCGGCGGGGTCGAACTGCGCGCTCCGCTCGAACCGCCGCGGGGTCATCCGCACCGGTCCCAGGCCCGCGAGCTTGAACGTGCCCAGCTTCGCCTCCTTCGGCGGCTTGCCGTCGCGCTCGATCGTCACCGCATCGACGTGGATCTCGCCGTGCTTGGTGTAGATCACATGCGGGGCCAACGTCACCTCGCCGCGATTGTAGGTCGCGGCGATGCACTGCTGCTTGACGATCGCCTCGAACACGGTCGGCGTGGAGGCGGGCGGCGGCGGGGGAGCGTCGGTGGTCGGCATCGCCGCCTTCCTTATCGTGCAATGCTGCGCCGCAACAACCGTCTTCGTGACCATGGCGTTCCGCATACGTAGTCGCGGAGCCGGAACGGTCCCGCTCCCCGCGTGTTCCCGCCGGGTATGAGCGAAACCGCGGAGAAGTCCGATCCCGACCTTTGGGAGCGCGTCAAGGCGGAGGTGACCGCTGGCGCCAAGGGCGGTCGCGCCGGGCAATGGTCCGCCCGCAAGGCGCAGATGGCGGTCGCCGAGTACAAGAAGCGCGGCGGCGGCTATGTCGGCGAGCGGAGCGACGACAATCACCTTTATCAATGGACCGGAGAGGATTGGGGCACCAAGTCGGGCAAGAACAGCGGCGACACCGGCGAACGCTACCTCCCCGCCGACGCCCGCGAAGCGCTGACCGACGAGGAATACCGCCGGACCACCGCCAAGAAGCGCCGCGATACGAAGAAGGGCAAGCAGCACTCCGCCCAGCCGGAGGACGTCGCCGCCAAGACCGCCCACGCCCGCGACCACCGGACCAGGGCTGAACTCTATGCGGAGGCGAAGAAGCGCGACGTCGCGGGCCGGTCCAAGATGACCCGCGACGAGCTGATCGACGCGCTCAGGTAAGGGTCTTGGGTTAGCGTCCCGGCCCCATCAGCTTCTGCGCGAAATACGTCATCTGCAGCGCGGTGAGCCGCGCGCCCTGCTCGATATCCGCATCGCCCGAATGGCCCCCGGCGATGTCCTCATAGAAGAGGTAAGGCAGCCCGTATTCCTTCAACCTCGCCGCGAACTTGCGCGCGTGCTGCGGGCCGACGCGATCGTCCTTGGTCGTGGTCCAGATGTACGGCTCCGGATACTTCGCCCCACGCTTGATGTTGGCATAGGGCGACGTGCGCTCCAGCAACGCCTTCTCGTCGGGCACCGACACCGATCCGTATTCATCGACCCAGGACGCTCCCGCCGCGATCTGCTCGTAACGGATCATGTCGAGCAGCGGCACCTGGATCGCCACCGCGCCCCACAGCTCGGGATGCTGGTTGAACTGGACGCCCATCAGCAGCCCGCCGTTGGAGCCGCCGTAGATGCCGAGCTTGCCGGCGCTGGTCAGCTTGCGCGCGATCAGGTCGCGGCCGATCGCGGCGAAGTCGTCGAAGATGACCTGGCGCTTGGTCTTGCGCCCCGCGTCGTGCCAGGCGGGGCCGGACTCGCCGCCGCCGCGAATGTTGGCGAGCACGAAGCTGCCGCCCCGCTCGATCCACAGCTTCCCCGTCGCGCCCAGATAGGTCGGCAGCCGCGAAAGCTGGAACCCGCCATAAGCGGTCATGATCGTCGGGGTCGATCCGTCCAGCGGCACGTCGCGGCGGTGGACGATGAAGTAGGGAACCTTGGTCCCGTCGGTCGAGGTCGCCTGGAACTGCTCGACCACCGCGTTGGACGCATCGAACTTGGCCGGAAGCGCCTTGACCTGCCGGGGCTCGGCATCGCCCGCCGCGTCGAGCGCGAGCAGCACCGTCGGCGTGATGAAGCCGGTGACGGTCAGGTACGCGCGGTCGCTGCGGTCGCTGGTGCTCGCAACTCCGACCGAGGCGTTGTCGGGCAGCGCGATCGCGCGGCGAGTCCAGCCCTCGCCCGCAGGCGCGAACACCGCCGCACGGCCGCGGACGTTGTCGAGATAGTCGATCAGCACGCGCCCGCGGGTCACCGCGACGCCGCCCACCGCTTGGCGCGGCTCGGGCGCGAACAGCACCCGCGGCTTGCCCTTGCCGGTGCGCAGCTCGGCCAGCGGCATCCAGGCGACCGCCCCTGCGGGCACGTCTCCCCACGGGTCGCTGGTCGTGAACAGCACCCGCCCGTCGACCATTCCTTCCGCAAACGCGCGCGCTGGCATGTCGAGCGGCACGACGCCCCGCGGCGTCCACAGCAGCTTGTCGCCGCCGAAAAAGGTCCGCCGCCGCTCGATGATCACCGCGCGGTTGCCCTGCGCGTCGGTCAGGGTCGTCGCATAAGTGCCGAGCTGGTCCGTCGGGTCGCCGCGAAACACCTCGGTCGCCGCGGCGAGCGGCTGCCCGCGCTTCACCAGCTTGACGACGAACGGATAGCTCGACGCGGTCATCGTCCCCGCGCCCCAATCGCGCGAGACGAGCAGGGTGTCGCGGTCGATCCACGCTGCGCCCTGCTTGGACTTGGGCAGGTCAAAGCCGCCCGCAACGAACCGCCCGGTCTCCAGATCGAACTCGCGATAGGTGACCGCGTCCTCGCCACCTTCGGACAGCGCGACCAGGCACAGGCGCTCCTCCGGCTGAAGGCAGGTCGCGCCCTTCCACACCCACTTCTTGCCCTCGGCGCGGCTCAGCGCGTCTAGGTCGATTGCGACCGTCCAGTTCGGCTGCGGGTTCGCGTAGTCGGCTTCGCTGGTCCAGCGCCAGACGCCTTGCGGATGCCGCGCGTCGCGCCAGAAGTTGTACACCCGGCCATAGCGCTGATCGGGCGCCGGAATCCGGTCCTCGGCGGACGCGATCGCCAGCGCGTCGGCGTAGAAGCCGGCGTAGCGCGGGTCGTTCTGCAGTCGAGGCAGCGTTCTGGCGTTCTCGGCCTCGACCCAGGCGAGCGCCTTCGCGCCGTCCTTGTCCTCCAGCCAGATGTACGGATCGGTCATCCCCGCCGTCTGCGCGAGCGCGGGCGCGGCGGCA
Source organism: Sphingomonadales bacterium (assembly GCA_005773165.1). Lineage (GTDB taxonomy): Bacteria > Pseudomonadota > Alphaproteobacteria > Sphingomonadales > Sphingomonadaceae > Sphingomonas. Next base: position 7,296 of record SXHP01000124.1, read on the forward strand.
AGGGCGGCGGCGATCAGTACGGGGCGAAGCATGCGCTATCCTTCTGAATTGATTATCGCATCTGTGACAACCCCGGGCGGGTAAGGCAATCCGCGTCCGCAAGACACGGAGGAGCAGCCACATTGTTCTTGATGTGTTCTCGTCGGTCAGGTAGCGTCGCGTGATGAAGTCCAGACCGGTTCGGGGCGCAACGCTGAACGCCGAGAGCCGCCGGTTCAACCTGCCGCAGACCGAGCAGGACGGCGATTGGCTTGACGCGCGCGGCGAGATCGACGGCGATCCGCCGCGGCTGCGCACCACCGTCACGGTCGAGCATCCGAAGACCATCATCAGCCGCAACGCATCGCCCGACGTGCCGTTCGACCGCTCGAGCAACCCGTACCGCGGCTAGGTGGTCCATCCGCCCATCGA
>SXHP01000125.1 GCA_005773165.1 Sphingomonadales bacterium
GACGATCCGACGGCGATGACGCGCGAGGCGATCGCGAAGTGGCGCAACCACTTTCCGGACCTGGACGCGGCGGCGGAGACGCTTGCGGACGAGCTGCGGCTCGGATCGGGCGACCTGTACGGCGCGATGGCCGAGCGGCTGCGGGTGCGTCACTCGCTCGGCATCCGCATCCTGCCGGTCGATGTGATGCCGGACGTGCTCCGGCGGCTCGACCTCCATGCGCGGCAGTTGCAACTGTCGGAGCTGCTCGACCCCGCGAGCCGCACGTTCGCAGCGGCGTTCCAGCTCGCGCAGATCGAGGCCCGAGGGGAGATCGACGCGCTTGCGCGGGGCGCGGGCCTTGCCGACCGCGCGGCGGACCGTCTGTTCCGGCGGCATCTGGCGGGCTATTTCGCGGCGGCGGTGATGATGCCCTATGCCCGCTTCCTGCGCGCATGCGAGGCGACCGGCTATGATGTCGAGCTGCTCGCCCGCCGGTTCGGCGCGGGGTTCGAGCAGGTCGCGCATCGGTTGACGACGCTGCAGCGGGTGGGCGCGCGAGGCTTGCCGTTCTTCATGCTGCGAATCGACCGGGCAGGGGTGGCGTCGAAGCGCTATGCGGGGGCGAGCGGGGCGGCGTTGGTCGAGGCGGAGGGGCGATGCCCGTTGTGGCGGGTGCATCATGCCTTTGATCGGCCCGACGAGACGATCGTGCAGCTTGTCGAACTCGAGGACGGATCAAGGGCGCTGACGATGGCGCGCACGGTGGCTCCGCAAGGCGGGAGCATCGGCGGGGTGAGCGCGCGCTTCTCCGTCGGGCTGGGCGTGGCGGCCGAACTCGCGGGCGGACTCGCGGCGGCGCGCGGGGTGGACCTTGCGGGATCGGCCACGCCGGTCGGACTCGGGTGCCGCGCATGCTTTCGCAGCGATTGTCCGCAGCGCTCCGCCCCGCCGCGTGGGCGCGCGCTGACGATCAACGAACGCGAACGGAGAGTGTCGGCGCTGACCTTTGCCGGGGATTGAGTGCGGACGAACTCGCAACGGCATGCGGGCGCGGTGATGTACAATAATGTGCGTCGCACTGATCCCTGATAGGTTGGACGACCAAAGTGTGTGTATTCAGGTGCTTGTCATCGAAGCAAGCGCCGATCGAAGACGTGTCGCGTCCTACTGAATAAACGCGGGGGTGTCGCCATGTCGCCGGAACCGGATTATCTTTATTTCACGCGCCGCGCGGCCGAGGAGCGCTTGATGAGCGTTCGGTCGACGCACTATGTTGCGCGTGAAGCGCATCGTAAGTTGGCCGATCTCTATGCGGCGGCGGCGGATCTCAACGATAATCTACGTCGACCCGTCGGGAGGGTCTGAACCCCTGACAGGCGTATAGTTCAGGGCGGCGCACGCCGAACCGCCGCTTGTCCGACCGACGGCCTTGTGGCGCGCCCGCACGCCAGATAGCGTCCGTCCATGGTCATGCCGCTCTCGCCTTCGCGCATCCTCTTGCCGATAGCCCTGATCGCTGCGCCCGCGGCCGCCCGGACCGACGCGGCGCGGTGGCGTGCGCAGGCCGCCCGGGTGGAGATCGTCCGCGACGATTGGGGGATCGCGCATGTCACCGGCCGATATGATGCGGATGCGGTGTTCGGGGCGGTCTACGCGCAAGCCGAGGATGACTTCGCGCGGGTCGAGGCGAACTACCTGACCGCGCTCGGGCGCACCGCGGAGGCGGACGGAGAGGGCGCGATCTGGGCGGACCTGCGCCAGCGGCTGTACGTCGATCCGGTCGAGCTGAAGGCGCAGTATCGCGCAAGCGCGCCGTGGCTGCGCAAGCTGATGGACGCCTGGGCGGCGGGGCTCAACTTCTATCTTCTGACGCATCCGGCGGGGAAGCCGCGCGTGATCACGCGGTTCGAGCCGTGGATGGCGCTGTCCTTCACCGAAGGCAGCATCGGCGGGGACATCGAGCGGATCGATCTGGCCGAGCTGGCCCGGTTCTACGGGCAGGTGACGATCGCCGCCACGCCGCGGCCGCAGGAACCGGGCGGGTCCAACGGCATCGCGATCGCGCCCGCCAACACGGTGAACGGCCACGCGCTGCTGCTGATCAACCCGCATACGAGCTTCTATTTCCGGTCCGAGCTGCAGATGACCAGCGGGGAGGGGCTGAACGCCTATGGCGCTGCGACCTGGGGGCAGTTCTTCATCTATCAGGGGTTCAACGCGCGCGCGGGATGGATGCACACTTCGTCAGGCGTCGATTCGGTGGACGAGTTCGCGGTGGCGGTGGAGGGCCGCCGCTATCGTCACGGCGCGGCGACGCGGCCGCTGACCGCCAGGCCGGTGACGATCGCGTTCCGCAAGGCCGACGGGAGCACAGGGCACCGGACGTTCACGACATGGCGGACGCACCACGGGCCGATCGTCGCGGCGCGAGGGGGCAAGTGGATCGCGCAAGGACTCATGTGGAAGCCGGTTCCCGCGTTGGAGCAGAGCTGGCTGCGGACCAAGGCGACGGATTTCGCGACCTATCGCCACATCGCGGAGCGGCAGGCGAATTCGTCCAACGCGACGATCTATGCCGATGCCGAAGGCGCGATCGCGTATCTGCATCCGCAGTTCGTGCCCGTGCGCGACCGGCGCTTCGACTATGCCGCGACGGTGGACGGGTCCGATCCGGCGACCGACTGGCGCGGCCTCACGCCGCTGTCGGCGCTGCCGCAAGCTGTTCGGCCGGGAACCGGTTGGGTGATGAACACCAACAACCATCCCTGGACCGCGGCGGGGAACGCCAGCCCTGCGCGTGAGGACTTCCCGCGGTACATGGACACGTTCGGCGAGAATCCGCGCGGGCTGAACGCGACACGGCTGCTGACGACTCGCCGCGGGTGGACGCCCGAGACGCTGATGGCGGCGGCGTACGACCCCTATCTGCCCGCCTTCGCGTCGATGATCCCGCAATTGTCGGGCGTCTACGCCGCGCTCAGGCCGGACGACCCTCGTCGGGCGGCGCTGGCAGGGCCGATCGATCTGCTTCGACGCTGGGACTACCGCTGGTCGGCGCAATCGACGGCCACATCGCTGGCGGTGTTCTGGGCCGAGGCGCTGAGGGCGGGCGGTGCGCAGATCCTCACCGCCGAGCGGACGGTGGTGACCTCCGCCGGTCCGGCGGCGCAGCTTGCCGCGCTGCAGGCGGCGGCGGACCGGCTGACGCGGGAGTTCGGCGGTTGGCGGGTGCCCTGGGGATCGATCAACCGGTTTCAGCGGCTCGACAATGCGATCAGGCCGCGTTTCGACGACGCGAAGCCGAGCACGCCGGTGCCGTTCGTCTCGGCGGCGTACGGCAGTCTCGCTTCGTTCGGCGCCAAGCCGTATGCCGGAACGAAGCGCTGGTATGGATCGGGCGGCAATAGCTTCGTCGCGGTGGTCGAGTTCGGCTCGCGACCGCGCGCCTGGGCGGTGATGGCGGGCGGGCAGAGCGGCTTGCCCGGCTCGCCCCATTTCGCCGACCAGATCGCGCGTTATGCGGCGGGGAACCTGCGCCGCGTCTATTTCGAGCCCGCGGACCTCGTCGGGCACACCGAACGTCGATACCGTCCGGGTGAGGAGATACAATGAACGGCGCGACAAGTCTGGTCACGACCCTGGTCGATCACGGGGTCGACATCTGCTTCGCCAATCCGGGCACGTCGGAGATGCACTTCCTGGCGGCGCTCGACAACCCGCGCATGAAGAGCGTGCTGTGCCTGTTCGAAGGGGTATGCACCGGCGCGGCGGACGGCTGGTACCGGATGCGCGAGACCCCCGCTTCGACGCTGCTCCACCTGGGGCCGGGGCTCGCGAACGGGCTCGCCAACATCCACAATGCGAAGCGCGCCTCGTCGGGGATGGTCAACATCGTCGGGGAACATTCAGAACAGCACCTCCAGTACGATCCGCCGCTGATGTCGGACATCGACGGGCTGGCGCGGCCGCTGTCGCACTGGGTGAGGCGGGCGGGCTCCGCCGAGACGCTGGCCTGGGACACGGCGGCGGCGATCGCCAAGGCGAGCGAGCATCCGGGGCGGATCGCGACGCTGATCCTGCCCGGCGACGTGTCGTGGCGAGAGGCGGGCGATGCGCCGCCGCTGCCGCCCAGATCGGAGCCGCTCCGCAAGGCGCCCGACCCCGCGCAGGTCGACAAGGTCGCTCGCGTGCTGCGTTCGGGCGAGCCCGCGCTCATCATCCTGGCCAACAAGGCGGCGCGGGGCCGCGCGCTCGAACTGGCGGGCAGGGTCAAGGGGGCGACCGGCTGCCGTCTCGGCAGCCAGTTCTTCACGACGCGGATGGAGCGCGGCGCGGGGCGGGTCACGTTGGAGCGCATCCCCTATTCGGTCGCGCCCGCGCTCGCGTTTCTCAAGGGGATCAAGCACCTGATCACGCTGGAGACGACCGAGCCGGTGGCGTTCTTCTCCTATCCCGACAAGCCGAGCCTGCTCAAGGAGCCGGGCACGCAGGTTCACGAGCTGGTCGCCGCCGACGAGGACAGCGAGCTGGGGCTGGAAATGCTGCTCGACGCCTTGGGCGCGACCGGCGCTCCCCCGATTCTGCAGGAGAGAGTTGAGACGCCGCGACCGACCGGAGCGCTGACGCCCGTCTCGATCGCGCATGCGCTGGCGGCGGCCATGCCGGAACATTGCATCCTAGTCGATGAATCGCTGACCACCGGGCGCGAGACGATGGGCTATACCGTCGGGGCGAAACCCCATGACATGATCAACAATATGGGCGGCTCCATCGGCTATTCGCCCCCGGTCGCGACGGGCGCGGCGCTGGCGTGCCCGGACCGGCGGGTGTTCTGCATGACCGGCGACGGCA
>SXHP01000126.1 GCA_005773165.1 Sphingomonadales bacterium
CGAGCTGCCCGCCGCCGAGGATGCCGATGGTGGAGCCAGGGGGGACGCCGTTCGTCATTGGGGCCGCTCCGCCACGCCCTCGGTCTGCTGCGCGCGCCACGCCTGCAGCCGCTCGCTCAGCTCCTCGTCCGCCAGCGCGAGGATCGACGCCGCGAGCAGCCCCGCGTTGATCGCCCCCGCCTTGCCGATCGCGAGGCAACCCACCGGCACCCCGCCCGGCATCTGAACGATCGACAGGAGGCTATCCATGCCCTTCAGCGCATGGCTCTCGACCGGCACGCCGAGCACCGGCAGATGGGTCATCGCCGCCGCCATGCCGGGGAGATGCGCCGCGCCGCCCGCGCCCGCGACGATCACCTTGACGCCGCGATCGGCGGCAGTCGTCGCGTAATCGTACAGCCGCTGCGGCGTCCGGTGCGCCGACACGACGCGGGTCTCGTGCGCGACGCCGAGCGCGTCGAGCGTCGCGGCGGCGTGGCGCATCGTCTCCCAATCGGACGTCGACCCCATGATGATCCCGACCAATGCCATGCCGCGCCCCGCCGATCAGAGAAGCGGGGGTTAGCGGGCCGGGGAGGCGAGGGCAACCGAGCGCCGGCTGGTCGAGCATGGGCTCGGCCGTCGGTTCGTCACCGCCCCGCCCGCGCCTCGTACCGGCTCCGTGTGCGGATGGTGCCCGCCTTGCCCAGCAGCGATCCCGCGACGTCGCTGTCGGTCCCGGTCGGGAACACCCGCCCGTCGGCGAGCGGCGCGTAGGTCGCGGTGGCGACGTAGCGTTCGACCTTGGCGACCAGCATCATGCGGAACGGCTTGGACGAGGTGAAGCGGACCCGCTCGACATAGGGCTGCGGCCCGGTGGTGTTGACCACCGCATCCGCCACCGTGTCGGCGGAAGCGTCGTGCTTGCCCATCACCACGATGCCCTTGGGCAATCCTGCGAAGCGATAGGTGACATGGCCCGGGGTTTCCGCCACCCGGGTCGCGCGCGCGCCGAACCAGCGCGCCAGCCGCGCATAGCCGGGGGTGGGCGAGCCCTTCGTCGCCTTGAGGATGTCGGTCTGCTCCTTGGCCGTCGGCGCGCGGCCGTCGACCCGCTGCACCGTCCAGCGCTGCGCCGTGCCGGGCGCAAAAAGGGTGACGATCTCCTTGGCCGTTTCGCCCGTGCGCTCGATCCGCGTCGTCTGGAGGAAGCCGACGTCGCCGGTGTCGGTCGCCTTGATGCCTGCAAGCACCCGGTCCTGGAGCGGGTCCGCCGCCGCCGGAGCGGCGACCAGCAGCGCGGCTGCGGCGATGATCCGCATACTCAACGCTCGCTCAGATAATAGCGGTCGGTCGCGTGGAGATCGTCGTCGAGCTCGTAGATGATCGGCTGCCCGGTCGGGATCTCCAGCCCGGTGATCTCATCGTCGGGGATCCCCGACAGATGCTTCACCAGCGCGCGCAGCGAGTTGCCGTGCGCGGAGATCAGCACCCGCTGGCCGTCTTTGAGCGCAGGCGCGATCCGCTCCTCCCAATAGGGCAGGACGCGCGCGATCGTGTCCTTGAGGCTTTCGGTCTGCGGAATCGGCACGCCGCGATAGCGCACGTCCTTCGCCAGATCGTACGCATTGCCCTCCTCGGGCAGCGGCGGCGGCACGTCGAAGCTGCGCCGCCACAGTTTGACCTGTTCGTCGCCGTGCTTGGCCGCGGTCTCCGCCTTGTCGAGCCCGGTCAGCCCGCCGTAATGCCGCTCGTTCAATTTCCACGACTTTTCGGTCGGCAGCCACAGCCGCCCCATGGCCTCCAGCGCCAGATTGAGCGTCTTGATCGCACGCGTCTGGAAACTGGTGAAGGTCAGGTCGAAGTCGAGCCCGCGCTCGCGCATCAGCTCGCCCGCCGCGCGCGCCTCCCCGATCCCCAGCTCGGTCAGGTCAACGTCCCACCAGCCGGTGAAGCGGTTCTCCAGGTTCCACGACGACTGGCCGTGGCGGATGAGGACGAGTTTGGGCATGCTGGCGAAACTCCGTTGGCGCTTCTCCGTCCGTAGGGGGCGCGAACAGGGTTCGACAAGGGCCACGCTTGCTCGTGGGGGAAGATGACCCTAACAGGTTTGGGTGGCCGAGGGATGGTTCAGCAGCGGACGCACGCCCTGGAGCTGGGCGCCCCGTGTCGCGGGCGCCACGGCACGAGGCGCTTCGCACCGCGGCGTGTTCACCGAGCACGGCCGCGTCCGCCTGAAAGGCCGGCTTGACGCGCCGGAGGGCGTCCTCCCGACCGGCAGCGAGGGAACGGTGATCCACTGCTACGCCGACGATCGGACCTACGAGGTTGAGTTCGTCCGCCCCGTCCACGTGGTCGCCACGCTACGCTGGAACGAGATCGAGCGGATGTGATCCGCCTGGAAGGGCAACGCTTCGTCGAGCTGGCCAAAGTCGTCGACTACCTGCTCAACGCCGAGCACGCCGATGGCGGGTCCAAATCGGCCTTCTTCACCCGATTCGGGTTCGACCGCGACCGCCCCGAAGAGCTGCTCGACGCCTTGGCCTCGCACCCGGACCGCAATGCCGTCGTGTCGGTGGCGATCAGCCCCTTCGGTTCCAAATCGGTGGTCGAGTGCCGGATCGACACGCCGGACGGCCGCAACCCTTGCATCCGGACGGTGTGGATCAGGGAAGGCGACGCCTCGCCGCACCGGCTGGTCACCGCCTATCCGCTGCCCTGATCGTCGGTCAGACCTCCTCGATCATTCCGGCGAGCGTCTCCAGGCACGCCACCGCGAGCCGCTTCGACCGCTCCGGCGACCAGCCGTATTCGGGGTCGGGGTTCGGATCGTGATCCTTGAACGGCATCTCCAACGTCACCGCCACCGCGCCGAAGCGGTGCGCGAGCTGGTTAGTCGACATCGACAGGTTGGCGCGCCCAGCGCTCGCCTTCTCATAGCCGCGCTCGGTCTGGAAATCCGGCGTGCGCGCCGCCAGCCGATGGCCGAAATCGTAGAACTTTGCGCCGTGGTCGTCGGTCCAGTTAGGAATGCCCTCATAACCCGCGATGAAATTGGCGGGAATCGCCTCGTCGCCATGAACGTCGATCGCGAAGGCGACGCCGGTCTCGTCCATCGCATCGCGGACGCAGAGCACTTCGGGGCTGCGCTCCGGCGTCGGCGCGTGCCACTCGCGGTTGAGGTTCACGCCCGCCGCGTTGGTGCGCAGGTGCCCGCGCCGCGTGCCGTCGGGGTTCATGTTGGGAACGACATGGACCGTCGCGGCCGCGAGCAGCGGCGCGGCGGCGGGGCTCGCCAGCCATTCCAGCGCGCCCTCCATCCACCATTCGGTCATCGATTCGCCGGGGTGCTGGCGCGCGTAGAGCCACACCGGCTTCGCGCCGCTGCCGAAGCGGAACGAATCGATCGCCTGCCCGTCGAGCGACGTCCCAAGCCGTCGGTAGGTCGCGCCCGGCGCGGCGGCGGTCCGCGCGATCAGATCGTAGTGCTGCTCCATCGTATAGGGCGCGAAATAGGCGAACCAGACGAGACTGGCGTCGCCCTCCCAAGTCCATTCGAGCACGCCCTCGCCATAGGAGGTGTCGATCATTCGCCAAGTCTTGCGGTCGGTCGACGCGCGCACCTTGTACCCCGGCCAGCCGAACGGATAGGCCGCGCCGCCCGCATTGACGATCCTGAGCGTCAGCCTGCGCCCGCTCGCGCCCGAGACCCGGAACGAAAACCATTGGAAGAAATCCGACAGGTGATCGGCGACGATCTTCAGGTCGATGCTATCGCCGTCGACCGCGACGAGGCGGATGTTGCCGCCGTCGAAGGCGGAGTCGATCGCGAGTTCGGGGGCGTGTTCGGTCATCGGACCTCGATAGTGCGCCCCGACTCTCCCGGAAAGCCCGTGAACAGCGCCTGGGCGAGCTTCGCCGCCTGCGCGCCCGCGTTCGATCCCGCCGCCCGCGCGTCGGCGGCGGTCTGCGCCTGGCCTTCCCACACCGGCGACTGGTCGACGCGGTTCCGGATCGTCACCGACAGTTCGGTGACGACGACCGCGCTGGCCCCGCCGCCGCCGACCGGAAAGCCGACGCCGCCGCCCAGCCCGACGCCGCCGCCGCGTCCTCCGCTGAACCCGCCGCCGCCGATGCCGATCGACAGCGGCGATCGTCGCGGCGGGCCGACCCGGTTGGACCGGGCATAGGAAACCACCGCCACGTACTGCGGCGTCGCACCGGGCGCGGCGACGGCATAGCCGGAGCGCACCAGCTCGGCGCGGACGGCGGCGGCATAGGTCTCGAACTCCAGGCTGACCGGCCCCGCCGCCAGCGGCTGCACCGCGATCGTGCCGCGCCCGACCGTCTCGGCCCCGCGGTGGTAGCGCACCGATTCGGTCGGCGGCAGCGGCAGGGTGGTCGCGCACCCCGCCAGCGCGACAGCTGTCGCCAAGCCCAAAGCCAACCGTCCGCGCATCGCCCCGCACTCCCTTGATCGATCGTTCCGCAAGGGTAACGCCCGAACCGCCTGTCCGGGTTCCCGCGCATCTTGACTTGGCGGAGGGCCGCCGATAGGCGGGCCCGTCCTTTTACCGGGGCGGGTTCGCGCTCGCCTCCGCAACTCGAAGCGAACCTCCCATGAAGATCCGCAATTCCCTGAAGTCGCTCAAGGATCGCCACCGCGACAACCGCGTGATCCGCCGCCGCGGCCGGACCTATGTGATCAACAAGACTAACCGCCGCTTCAAGGCCCGCCAGGGCTGAGCCAACGGATTAGCCATGCTAATCCGTGTTCCGAGCGAAGCCCCGGCCAGCAGGGCGCAGCCCTGTCTGACGACACGGAATTTACTTCCGTGTCGGGGCCGCGCAGGTAGATGACCAACCCCACCGCCGTCATCTTCGACGTCGGCCGCGTCCTCTACGACTGGGACCCGCGGTTCCTCTACGAGCGCCTGATCGAGGACGAGGCCGCGCTCGACGCGTTCCTGCGCGACGTCGTGACCCACGACTGGCACTTTCAACATGACGCCGGCCGCGACTTCGCCGACACCAGCGCCGAACTGATCGCCGAACACCCCCACCATGCCGAGCTGATCGGTCATTGGGGTCCGCGCTTCCTGGAGAGCATCGGCGATCCGATCCCCGGCATGCACGCGCTGGTCGCCGAGCTCGACGAAGCGGGCGTGCCGCTGTTCGCGATCACCAACTTCTCCCACGAATGGTGGCCGCCGTTCCGCGAACGCGAGGCGGCGCTGTTCGACCGCTTCCGCGACGTCGTCGTCTCCGGCGCGGAGAAGCTGGTCAAGCCCGACGCCGCCATCTACCGCCTCGCCCTCGACCGCTTCGGGCTGAAGCCCAGGCAAGCGGTGTTCATCGACGACAACGCCGCGAACATCGCAGGCGCGGCGGCGGTCGGCATGACCGCGCTGCATTTCACGGGCGAGCCCAAGCTGCGGGGCGAGCTTCGGAAGTTGGGGCTCCTGGCCTGATCCGGCACCCACCGTCACCACGGATACCTCGACTTCGCTCGGCAGAGCCTTGTTCCGGGGTCCAGCGCGCGGCAGGCGATGCCGTTCAAGGTTCTATCCGCATCGCTCGCTGACCCCTGGACCCCGGAACAAGGCTCTCCTGAGCGAAGTCGAAGGGTCCGGGGTGACGGAGACGCTACGGATGTTTGGCCGTTCCGCCGCCGACGATCGCCAGCCCGCCGCCGACCAGCGCCGCGTCCTCCACGAACCCCGTCGCGGTCTGGCCATATCGCCGCATCGCGCGCAGGCGCAGCGCAAGGCCGAGGTACGACGTGGCGACCGCAGTCGCGACCGCCAGCGCCGCCGCGGTCCGCCGCTGCTCCTTCGGCGCGAGCGCAGCCCCTGCGAAGGCGGCGGTGAGCCCACGGGCGAGGAGGCCGGGGAGGATCGTGCGGTTGGGCGCAGACGGCATCTTGTCGCCCGCCATCTCCGCCGCCGCCAGCGCGACCGCGCCGGCGGTCACCGCGGGATGCCGGAGCAACGCAGGCGCGTCGTCGGGGAGCGTGCCGCGACGCGCCGCGCCCGCGACCAGCGCGAGCGGAGTCATCGCGCGCTGGCCCGCGACGATGCCGATGAGGATGGAGCGGAGCACGCGGCTCTCCTGAGCTGTTGACGGGACGTTATGCCCCTAACGGCTCAGGCGCATGCCCGATCCCCGATCAAGCCGTCGCGTCCGAATAGCCCTTCAGCTCGTCGCCGACGATCCGCACCACATGGACGACGTTGGTCGAACCGGGCGTGCGGAAGGGCACGCCCGCCATCACCACCACCCGGTCGCCCGCCCTGGCGAGTCCGTGTCGCAGCGCCATGCGCTTGGACTTGGCGACCATCTCCTCGAACGATTCGACATCGCGGGTGTGGACGGCGTGGGTGCCCCACAGCAGCCCCATGCGCCTGGCGGTCGTCAGGCTGGGGGTCAGCACCAGAATGGGCACGCCCGGCCGCTCGCGCGCGATCCGGCGCGCGGTCGACCCCGACATGGTGAAGCAGATGATCGCCACCGCCGACACCGTTTCGGCGATCCCCTTGGCGGCTTCGCAGATCGCATCGGCGGTGGTCGGATCGGGGCGCGTCACGGTGAAGTGGATGCGGTCGCCGTGCATCGGATCGCCTTCGACCGACACGCCGATCGCATTCATCATCGACACCGATTCGACCGGCCATTGGCCCGCGGCGCTCTCCGCCGACAGCATGATCGCGTCCGCGCCGTCGTAGTTCGCGTTCGCGACGTCGGACACTTCGTCGCGGGTGGGGGAGGGGGAGACGATCATCGATTC
>SXHP01000127.1 GCA_005773165.1 Sphingomonadales bacterium
CCGCCTGGGTCAGATCGCGCGCGAACTTCTTCAGCGCGTCGTACTGGTCCTCGGCGGACTGCGTGTCGGCGGTGCGGCCCTGGCGCAGGCTGTTGATCGCGGCGTTCAGCCCTTCCGGCGTCACCCCCGCCGCGTTCAACGCCTTGCCCGCATTGGTGTTCGACAGCGCGAGCGCGAGCAGCAGCCGCTCGACCTTGACATCGCTGTCGCCCGCCTAGGCCGCGACCTGCTCGGCCTGATCGAGCACCCTCACCGCGTCATTCTCCAACCCCGGCGGCTGCTGAGCGCCCGAGCCCGATACCGCAGGGATCCGCGCGAGATCGGTGTCAACCGCAGCGACTGCGCGCCGCGCGTCGCCTCCCGCCGCGCCGATGAGCCCCGCAGCCATGCCCTGCTCGTCCTCGAGCAACGCCTTGAGCAAGTGATCCGGCGTGATCCGCTGGTGGTTCATGCGGATGGCGACCGTCTGCGCCGACTGTAGGAATCCCTTGGCGCGGTCGGTGAATTTGTCGAGGTTCATGGCTGATCCCTGTTACGCTTGCCCGCAATGTGGTGTGACATTCGTGCAACACAAGAGCGCAGATCGAGCTGCTGTGCAAGCAGCATTGCGCCGCGTCGAATATACGGGAGCGCTCAAGAATGACGATCAGCTGACACCGGTTGCCAAGCAGCTTGACTAAGAGGCATGAGCAAGGCCGCCGCTCGGACCCTGTCACGCGTGCGTCGCCTCGAACAGTGACTCGGCTGGGACTACGGAACCCGCACAGCAATCAAACTTGGTGTCAGAAATCCGTTCCGACGGACATTGACGGACGCCGCAGCTTCAGCGATGACACCGGTATCAACACTCAGTCGTGGGTCGCCATCAAGAGCGGCCGCGTCGGGGCAGGGAGAGGATGATGAGCATGTCCAACGGGTTCGCCGCAACCGCCGCTCTGAAGGCGGGCACCTCGATCGCCGCTCTGCTGGTCGCAATAACCGCGAGCGCTGCGGCCGCCCAGACATCGCCCGTGAGGCAGACGCCGCCCGCCGCGGGGGCGGTCACGCCCAATTCGACCAGCGTCGGCTCGACGCCGGAACAGGCGGAGGCCGCCGCGCCGCTCGGCGATCCGTCGGGCGCAGACCAGGCGCAGACCGCGGTCAGCGAGGAGGCTCAGGTCGCCGACATCGTCGTCACCGGCTTCCGCGGCTCCATCCAGTCCTCGCTCAACGAGAAGCGCGAGGCGACGGTGCAGATCGACGCGATCACCGCGGAGGACATCGCCGACTTTCCCGATGCGAATCTCGCCGAATCGCTGCAAAGGCTGCCGGGCGTGTCGATCGACCGCGACAACGGCGAGGGCCGCAGCATCACCGTCCGCGGCCTGGGCGGCGACTTCAACCGCACCCGGCTGAACGGTCTGGAGGCGCTGTCGACCGCGGGATCGAACGATGCGGGCACCAGCCCCAACCGAAGCCGCTCGTTCGACTACAACACCTTTGCATCCGAGCTGTTCTCGTCGCTGAAGGTCCAGAAGACCGCTTCGGCGGAGACCGACGAGGGCTCGCTCGGCGCCACGATCGACCTGGAGACCGCGCGGCCGTTCGACTACAAGTCGGCGCGCTTCGCGCTCGGTTCGGAGGCGAGCTACAACCAGAACAGCAAGAAGACCAACCCGCGCATCGCCGGGCTCGCCTCCGTCCGCTTCGGCGCGGACAAGCGCATGGGTCTGCTGGTCTCGGGCGCGTACAACCGCACCTACAACATCATCGACCAATACGCCCGTCAGCCGGGGCAGGCGGACTATCTGTACCGCTCCAGCCAGTTCGTCGGCGAAGGCTCGCCGCAGCGCGCGGGCTTCGCCGCGCCGAGCAACGTCACCTTGCCGTTCTCCAACCTGGAAGCGCGCGCGATCCAGACCGGGTCGGATCCGGCGGCCTATGCCAAGCTCTACCCCGGCGCGCCGTTCAACACGCCCGGCCGCTTCGACGATTCGCGCGTCCGCATTCCTGCGCTGCCCTCGCTCACCAACCAGATCGTCAGGAACAACCGGCTTGGGCTCACGGGCTCGTACCAGTGGGACGTGAACGACCGGACGCGGCTGTCGCTCGACGGGCTGTATTCGCGATTCCGCAACGTCAGCGAGAACAACCAGCTGTCTCCGGTCGGGCTCAATCGCAACAACACCAATGCGACGTACAACAATTCGAGTGGACGCATCGCGCCCGCCACCGCGCGCGCGGCCTATCCGGGGCTTTGCACGCCCAATGCGGGCAGCGCGATCGTGCCCGAGCAGGATTGCGGCCTTGCGACCTACGGCACGACGCCCGCGTTCGCGACCTCGCTGAACCAGGCGGGCGTGCTGGTCCCCTCGGTGCTCGGCACGGCGGCGGTGCAGCCCGGCGCGGCCAACCCCGCTGGGGCCAACATCTTCAGCTCCAACCGCTTCAACCTCGACCCTTATGACTATTACAACAACCCCAACTCGGTCGGCTACGTCGCCGGCAACAACAACCTGGGGTTCCGCGGGCAGCTGATCGGGCGTCCGTCGGTCGACGTGCTTGATGCGAACGTCACCAATGGGCTCGCCGACTATCTGGTCCTGCGCAACGTCGATTTCCGCTCGGCGGTCGACTATTCGGCCTATACCACCGAATTCTGGCAGGGCAGCGCCCGCATCGATCAGCAGTTCACCGACACGCTGAAGATGGTCGCGATCTACGGCAAGTCGCGGTCGACCAACCGCAGCCAGGGCCTGCTCGTCGAGTTCAACCGGATGGATTCGCCTGGCAACTTCACCTATGACGAGCGTGGCGATGGGCCGATGCCCACCCTTGACTTCGGTTTCGACGTCGCGAACCCCGCCAACTGGCAGGTGGTCAAGGGCTTCTCCGCGATCCGCAACTTCATCCGCGAAGTGCGCAATGAATATGAAGGAGTGAAGGTCGACTTCGACTGGGAAGTGAACGACCGCTTTAACCTGGGCTTCGGCGGCACGATCCGACGCTTCGGCTTCTTCACCTCGCAGGCCGAACGCAATACCGACACGCTCAATCCGACGCTGCTCGAGGCGGGAACGAACACCGCGGCGAACAGCAAGGTCGTCCAGTTCGGCCGTGGGCTGGACACGCCCGAAGGCACGGTGTCGAGCTTCCTGGTTCCCGATCTCGCCAAGTTCGATCAGGTGTTCGACTTCACCTGCAATTGCATCAATAAGTACGGCGACTGGCGGCTGACGACCAAGCGCAACGGCGGTTCGGCGAGCTTCGGCGTCGACGAGACCGATTACGCGCTCTACTTCCAGGCCGATTTCAACACGGAGGTGCTGGGGCAGCCGTTGCGCGGCAACGTCGGCACTCGGGTCGCGATCACCGACATCATCTCGCGCGGGACGACGCAGGCGGGGCGGCCGATCACGGGCGAGAACAGCTACACCGATTGGCTGCCCTCGCTGAACCTCGTCTATCAGCCCACCCGCGAGCTCTATATCCGGTTCGGCGCGTCGGAGGTGATGGCGCGTCCGCTGCTGGGTAATCTGTCGCCGACGATCACCTCCATCTCGGTGCCGAGCAACGGCGACAATTCGGGCGCGGGCTTCACGGTCGGCAATCCGCGGCTCAACCCGTTCCGGTCGACCAATTACGACGCCAGCGTGGAATGGTATTTCACGCCGTCGAGCCTGATCTCGATCGCAGGGTTCAGCAAGAACGTGTCGTCGTTCCCGCAAACGGTGATCTTCTCCGCGCCCTTGTCCGAACTGGTCGACGCGGACACGGTCACCGCGATCCGGGCGCAGTTCAACAACGCGGCGCAGCTGGCCTATATCGATGCGAACAACCCTTTCAACGCGCGCCAGTTTCGCGACGCGCCGGGCGGCTACATTCGCGGCATCGAGGCGAACTTTCAGCAGAACCTGACATTCCTGCCGGGCTTCCTGCGCAACTTCGGCGTGCTGGTGAACTATACCTACATCAAGTCCAAGCTGAACTACATCCTCGATCCCGGCGCCGCGGCGACCGCGACCGCCGCGGCGATCCCGCAGACCACCGGCTCGGGGCCGTTCATCGGGGTCAGCCCGCAGGCGTTCAACGCGACGCTCTTCTACGAAGTCGAAGGCTTCCGCGCACGCGTCTCGGTCGCCAATCGCAAGGGGTATGTGACGCAATATCCGATCGCGGCAGGATCGTGCAGCCCGGGGCTGCTGACCGCGGGAACCGGCGGCGTCGGCGCGGGAACGGTGGAGAGCGCAGGATGCGACAGTCCCTTGCTCAACGACTTCGTCTCAAGTCGGGGCACGACCAACGTGGACGCCGCGATCAGCTTCAACCTGTTCAAGGCGCTGTCGATCAGCCTGGAAGGATTGAACCTGACCAACCAGACGTCGAATCGCTTCGCGTACGAGGGCCAGGAGGCGGTCACGCAATATGCGAGCGCGGGCCGCGTGTTCCGTGTCGGTGCGCGGGTGAGCTTCTAGCTATCGTCGGGATTTCGTTCTCGGAGGCATGATGACGGTCGCGCGGCACGAAATGACCAGAAGCGGCGCGGGGCTGGCCGGGGCGGCCGCCCTGCAGCGTGCGGCCGAAGCGCAGCCGGTCGCGGCGCCGCACCCGCTCAACCCGCGCGACTTTACGGAGGCTCCATGACCATCAACCGCCGCGATCTGTTCGGCGCAGCGCTGGCCGGGACCGCCGCTGCCGCCTTGCCCGAGACGGCGATTGCGCAGACCTCGACCGCCGGGTGCAAGCCCCGTTTCGACGACGGTTGGCGCAAAGGCTTCGAAGGGCAGCGCATCGCCGACCTCGGCGACGGCCGCTTCCTCAACCCGCTCATCAGCGGCGACCGGCCCGATCCCGCCATCCTGAAGGACGGCGACGATTATTACATGACCTTCTCGTCGTTCGACTCCTACCCGGGGCTGACGATCTGGCACAGCCGCGACCTGGTGAACTGGACCCCGCGCAATGCCGCGCTGACGAAGAACATCGGGTCGGTCTGGGCGGTCAGCCTGGAGAAGCACGACGGCCGCTACTTTCTCTACATTCCGGTCAAGGCGCAGCCGAATTCGATCTTCGTGATCCATGCGCCGACGATCGACGGGCCCTGGTCCGATCCGATCGACCTCAAGCTGCCCAACCACATCGACCCGTGTCACGTCGCGGGCGAGGACGGATCCCGCTGGCTGTTCCTGTCAGGCGGCGATCGCATCCGCTTGAGCGCGGACGGGCTGTCCACCGTCGGCGCGGTCGAGCATGTCTACGACCCGTGGCGCTACCCCGACGATTGGGATGTCGAGGGGTTCAGCCCGGAGGGGCCGAAGATCCATCGTCACGGCGACTGGTGGTACATGCTGACCGCGGTCGGCGGCACCGCAGGTCCCCCAACCGGCCACATGGTGATCGCCGCGCGTGCGCGCTCGATCAACGGTCCTTGGGAGCAGCATCCCGGCAACCCGCTGGTGCGCACGGTAGACAATGATGAGCGCTGGTGGTCGCGCGGTCACGCGAGTCTGGTCGAGGCCCCCGACGGGACCTGGTGGTCGGTCTATCACGGCTTCGAGAACGGCTATTGGACGCTCGGCCGCCAAACCTTGCTCGATCCGGTTGAGTGGACAGCCGACGGCTGGTTTCGGATGACCGGCGGCGATCTCTCGAAGCCTTTGCCCAAGCCAAAAAGCGGACGCGCTGGTCCGCACGGGCTGCCGCTTTCCGACGACTTCCGCACCTTGCGGCTCGGCTCCAAGTGGAACTTCTTCCGCCCCGCGCCCGACGAGAGCGCGCGCGCGCGGGTCGAGAACGGCGCGCTGGTGCTCGCCGCCCGCGGGACCGCGCCGAGCAGCTCGTCGCCGCTGATGCTGATCGCGGGCGACCAGGCGTATGAGTTCGAGTGCGACGTCGAGATCGCGCCTGGCGGCACGGCGGGGCTGGTGTTGTTCTACGATGACAAGCTGTATTGCGGATTGGGCTTCGACGAGAAGCGATTCGTGACCCATCAATACGGTATCGAACGCGGCCGCCCCGCCAACCCGCACGGCCGCCGCATGCGTGTCCGCATCGCCAACAAGCGCCACATCGTCGCGATCCACACCAGCGGCGACGATGGCAAGACCTGGAAGCGCTTCGATCGCGGCATGGAGGTGTCCGGATACCACCACAACGTCCGCGGCGGCTTCCTGATGCTGCGTCCGGGCCTCTATTCGGCGGGTCAGGGCGAGGCGCGGTTCCGCGACTTCCGGTTCCGGGCGCTGTGAAGGCGGCGCTGCTCCTGCCGGTGGCGCTGGTCGCGCAGTCCGCCCCCAATGAGCGGCGCTACGCACACCAGCCGCTGGTGCGCGACATCTACACCGCCGACCCGGCCGCGCATGTGTTCGGGGGCAAGCTGTACGTCTATGCGAGCCACGATATCGAGGGTCCGCCGCTTCCCGACGTGCCGCCGTTCCAGGGCGCCCAAGGCAATGCGTTCAAGATGCGCGATTATGTCGCGCTGGAGATGGCGCGGCCGGGCGGCGCGGTGCGGGTCCACCGCGACCTGCTGAAGCTGGAGGACGTGCCCTGGGCCGCGCGGCAGTTGTGGGCCCCCGACGTCGCGTACAAGCGCGGCACCTATTATCTCTATTTTCCCGCCAAGGACCGCGCGGGCGCGTTCCGGATCGGGGTGGCGACCGCGAAGACGCCGGCGGGGCCGTTCACCGCGCGCCCACAGCCGATCCGCGGCAGCTATTCGATCGATCCGGCGGTGTTCACCGACGACGACGGGACCAGCTACATGCTGTTCGGCGGATTGTCGGGCGGGCAGCTTCAGAAGGTGGTGGACGGCGTCTACCGCGCCGACGGCCCGGCGACCGACCCGCGTGGGGCCCGGGAGCGCGCGTTCATGCCGCAGATTGCGAGGCTTTCCGGCGACATGCTCGAGTTCGCCGAGACGCCCCGCGACGCGACGATCGTCGATAAGGCGGGCAAGCCGCTGCTGAGCGGGGACGAGGCGCAGCGCTTCTTCGAGGGCGCGTGGATGCACAAGCACGGCGGGCGCTACTACCTCAGCTACTCGACCGGGGGCACGCATCTGCTCGCCTATGCGGTCGGCGACACGCCCTATGGTCCGTTCACCTGGCGCGGCACGATCCTGCGCCCGGTGCAGGGCTGGACGACGCACGGTTCGACGGTGCGGCACGGCGGGCGCTGGTGGCTGTTCTACGCGGACAGCCAGATGTCGGGGAAAACCTGGTTGCGGAACGTCAAGGTCGCGCCGTTGCAGCACGATGCCGACGGCGCGATCCGACCGATCGATCCCTTCATCGAAGACAGGAAATGAGCATGGACAGGCGCGATGTAATGCGCGGAGCGGCCGCCTCGGCGGGGTTGATCCTCGCCCGTCCCGCGCTCGCGGCCGACGACGCGGTCGCGACGGCGATGAAGCGCGCGGCGCGGTTCATGGTCGAGCGCGCCTCGTACCGGGGCGGGTACGTCTGGCAGATGCTCCCCGACGGATCGCGGCGCTGGGGCGAGCTGGAGGCGCATCCGACGATGGTCTGGGTGCAGGCGCCCGGCACGCCGACGATGGGGCAGCTCTTCCTCGACGCCTATCGCGCGACTGGGTACGACTATTACTATCAGGCCGCGGCTAAAGCTGCGGCAGCGCTCGTCGCGGGACAGAAGCCGGAGGGCGGCTGGCACTATTTCATCGATTACGGCGGGGCGGCCTCGACGCGGCGCTGGTACCAGACGATCGGCCGCAACGCATGGCGACTGGAGGAATTTCAGCACGATTGGGGCAACGCCACGTTCGACGACGCCGCGACGTCGATGTCGGCGGAGTTCCTGCTGCGCTTCTGGGCGGAGAAGCGGGACCCGTCGGTCAAGCCCGCGCTCGACCGTGCGATCGCGTTCGTCCTGAAGAGCCAATATCCGAGCGGCGGGTGGCCGCAGCGCTGGCCGCGGCGGAACCCGATGCGACGCGCGGGGCATGAGGATTACAGCAGCTTCATCACCTTCAACGACGACGTGATCGGCGGCAACATCGACTTTTTGCTCAACGCATACCGCGTGACCGGCGACCCGCGCTGCGTGGCGGCGGTGCGCCGGTCGATGGAGGTGTATCTCGCGGCACAGGGCAAGCCGCCGCAGGCGGGCTGGGCGCTCCAGCACACGCCCGAGGACCTGAAGCCCGCCGCCGCGCGCACCTACGAGCCGCGCGCGCTGGCGACCCACACCACCGCGGCGAACGCGCGTCAGTGCCTGCAATTCTACCGCTGGACTGGCGACCGCCGCTTCCTTGACGCAGTTCCGCCCGCGCTCGACTGGCTCGATTCCGTGAGGCTCGCCGACCCCTCGGTGTCGGGCGGGAGGGGCGATCACCCGACCTTCGTCGAGCTCGGCACGAACCGCCCGCTGTTCATTCACCGGCGCGGATCGAACGTCGTCAACGGCGCCTACTATGCCGACCGCGATCCTGCGCGGACCATCGGCCATTACAGTTCGTTCCGCCGCATCGACACCGCCGCGATCCGGCGCGAGCACGCCCGGCTCGCCGCCGCCGATCCCGCGACGCTGACCCGCGACTCGCCGCTGAACGCGCAAGCCGGATCGCCGCTGCCGCGCTATTATGTCGTCGAGGGCGGCCGCCCGTCCGCCGCCGACGTCGCTGCGGTGACCGCCAAACTCGACGCCGAAGGCCGGTGGCTGACGCCGCTCAAGACGACCAGCAATCCTTACGCAGGTCCCGGCTCCTCTGTTATCGCGCCGGGCGACTATTCGACGACGCTGGCCGGCGACCGCACCGACACCTCGCCCCATCCTGATGCCACGCCCGCGATCGGCGTGTCGACGCAGGCGTTCATCGACAACATGGCGGTGCTGATCCGCGCCGCCCGTCCCGCCTGAGGGGTTTCAGCATGCGCCTAGCCATCGCCACCCTCCTAGCCCTTGCCGCGCCCGCTTACGCGCAGACGCCAGCGGTTCAACCGATCAAGCCGTCCAAGATCGTGCTCGTCGGCGATTCGACCACTGCGGTCGCGGGCGGGTGGGGCGGAGCGTTCTGCGCCGACCACGTCACCTCCTTCCTCGCCTGCGTGAACCTCGCGCGGGGAGGGCGCAGCTCAGGGAGCTACCGAGCCGAAGGATCGTGGGACGTGGCGATGGCGGAGATGCGCGTGCCCGGCTATGTCCGCACCTGGGTGCTCATCCAGTTCGGCCACATCGACCAGCCTGGCAAGCCCGGCCGCTCGACCGATCTCGCGACCGAGTTTCCCGCTAACCTGCGCCGCTATGTCGCGGAGGCGCGCGCAGCGGGGGCCGTGCCGGTGCTCGTCACGCCGCTCACCCGCCGGACGTTCAAGGACGGCAAGCTCGAGCGCGATCTCGACCCCTGGGCCGCGGCCGTGCGACGCGTCGCGCAGGAGACGGGCGCGCCGCTGGTCGACCTGACCGCCAAGAGCGCCGCCGCGGTCGAGGCGATGGGCGAGGCGGAGGCGGACACGTTCGCGCAGGTGCCGAAGGGTGCAGCGCCCACGGGGCAGACCGAGGTCAACGACCAGCCGTTCGCGCAGCGCAAGCTGTCGTTCGACCGGACGCACGTCGGCCGCAAGGGCGCGGGCTACTTCGCCGCATTGATTGCGCGCGAGCTCTCCGCCGCCGTGCCCGAGACGCGCAAGCTGCTCTATCCCTGACGCCGCTTCCACTTGTCGTAGGCGGCGAGGAGCGAGTTGCCCGAACTGTTGAACCAGCTGTAACCGTCGCGGCGTTCGCGGCTGATAGCGTTGACGTCGTCATGCACGGCGCGGTCGCGGTCACCGAAGATCGGCTTGCCTGTGGCGGGATCGTGGAAGCGCGCCCACAACAGCGGCGCGCCCGGCTTGGCGACGAGGCGGCGGCCGTCGGCGGTCTTGGCCCATTCGCTGTCGCGCACCGGATGGTCGCGGAACCAGGCGATCCCCGCCTCGATCGCCGCGTGCATTGCAGGCGAGGGGTTCGGCTGCGCCATCAGCAGACGCAGGACGCCCGCGCTTTCGCCGGTCGCGAGCGCCGCGGGCTCGAAATTGCGCGCGACGACCGGCCGTAGCGTCAGCGGATCGTATTGCTGCGCCCAGATGGTGCGTCGCCCGTCGGCGACGACCTGCGCCGCAAGCAGCACACGCAACGCCCGCTCCACCGCTTCGCCCGCCGCCTGGCGCGTCGCGGCGGGCACGAAGGCGAAGTCGCCCGCGCCTGCGGCGACGTCGCGGAGCAGCGCAACCGCGCGGATCATCGTGTCGTCGTTGAGGGTCAGCGCGTCGTGATAGCCGCCCTGGAGCGGATAGACCTGCGGCCAGCCGCCGTTCGGATATTGCGCCTGGAGCAGATAGGCGACGCCGCGGGCGAACGCCGCGCGGTAGCGCGGGTCCGGCGCGCGGGTCTGGACGCGGGCTAGAAAGCGCAGCTCGGCAACGGTGGCGTCATTGTCGAGCGTACCGACGAAGCTCCAACCGGCGGCCCCGTCCTGCGCCGCATAGCCGCCCGCCTTGCTGTCGCCGCCGGTCCAGCTTTGGCCGGGAAGACGCGGCGGCACGGTGCGGTCGAGGTTCTTGCCCCAGCCTCCCGCCGGAGTCTGGAAGCTGACCACGGTGTCCGCGACCGCCTTCGCCTCGGCCGACGCATACCAGGCGGTTTCGCGATCGAGCGCCAGGCCGGAGCCGTTGGTCGCCTCGCGCGGCGGCGGGGGTATCGGCTGCCCGGGGCGCCGCTCGGCCGCCAACGCCGCCCGGTCGGCGCGCATCGCCGCTTCCGACCGCCGGAGATAGGCGAGCCACGCGGCCCTGTCCGCGACCGGCGATCGCTCGACCCGCGTCACACTTAGCGACTCAGGCGGGACGACTCGACCGACGATCGTCGCCGACAGCGGAGCGGCGCAGGAGAGGAGCAGGGGAAGCAGATTGCGCATATGACACCGGTAACCGCGCCAGCTCCGGAAGGAAAGCGTCCGGCACGCTTGGGAGCTTTTGCCGGTCGCGTCTCGTTTGACGACGATCAATCGCCGGAGATCCGCCATGCGCCTGAGGGACGTCGCCGATTATGTCAGGGGTGTCGCCGCGGCGCCGGAACCGCGCAAGGGATCGGAAAGCCCTAGGCTCGACGAAGCCGAGTTCAAGCGCCGCTTCCGCTCGCAGTTCCAGGACGGCGCCTTTGGTCCGCTTCAGAACGAGCTTGATCGGGTCGCCGACGCGGCATGGGACGCCTATGCGCACGAGCGCAAAAGCCCGCAGACGCGCAAGGCCGGCCCCGGTTACGCCGATCCCGATTATGACCTTGCGGTCGACTGGATCGCGGCGAAGGAGGCGATCGTCGCCGCGCAGAGCCGCCACGCCGATGCGGACGGGCCGCTGCGCGTTCTCCTCATCAACGGCTCGACGCGCTCCGAGCATAGCTGCCCGGGCGAGCTGTCGAAATCCTGGCGGCTGGTCCAGCTCGCGCGCGAGGTGTTGGAGCAGGACGGGTTTGCGGTCGAGTTCCTCGATCTCTCGCGCCTCGCCTCCGAATACGGACGCAACATCCACCCGTGCAAGGCGTGCTTCTCGACGGCGGCGGCGCTCTGCCACTGGCCTTGCTCCTGCTACCCGAACTACTCGCTTGGGCAAGCGCAGGACATGATGAACGACATCTATCCGTTGTGGGTCGAGGCGCATGGCGTGATGATCGTCACGCCCGTCCATTGGTATAGCCCGACGTCGCCGCTGAAGCTGATGATGGACCGGCTGGTGTGCGCAGACGGCGGCAACCCCGATCCCTCGCTGACTCAAGGCAAGGACGCGAAGGCGGCCAAGCGCGAGGAGCTGAAAGGGTGGAGCTACCCGCGGCACCTGAAGGGGCGGCTGTTCTCCGTCGTCGTCCACGGCGATGTCGAAGGCGCGGAGAACGTGCGGCGCGGGCTCGTCGATTGGATGCGCTTCATGCACATGGAGAGCGCAGGCGCCGAGGCGGAGCTGGACCGCTACATCGGCTATTGGAAACCCTATGCGACGAGCCATGACGAGCTCGATCGCGACACCGCGTTACAGGAAGAGGTCCGCAACGCCGCCCGGACGCTGTCCGAAGCGCTCAAGGCGCAGCGTGCGGGGCGGCTGCACCAGTCGGGCGAGGGGCTGACCGACCCGCGGCCGAAATGACGAAGGGCGGCCCCGGTAGGAGCCGCCCCGTGTCGTCCGGCGCGATCGCGCCGTCGCGAAGCCGGGTCGTCGGTCGGGGCGGTAGCCCCGCCGTCCGAGCCGCTGACAGCACGGCCGCGCTCCAGCTTGCGCCGGAGCTTGGCGTCAGCGGCTGTAGAACTCGACCACGAGGTTCGGCTCCATCTTCACCGGGTACGGCACTTCGTCGAGCGTCGGCACACGGGTGAAGGTGATCTTGCTGGCACCGTCGGGCGCGACGTAATCAGGGATCTCGCGCTCGGCCAGGTTCTGCGCCTCCATGACCAGCGCCATTTCCTGCGCCTTGGAGCCCAGCGTGATCTCGTCGCCAGCAAAGCAGCGGCGCGAGGCGATGTTGCACTTGACGCCGTTGACGCGGACGTGGCCGTGGCTGACGAGCTGGCGCGCCGCGAAGATCGTCGGCGCGAACTTGGCGCGATAG
>SXHP01000128.1 GCA_005773165.1 Sphingomonadales bacterium
GCCCCAGCGGTACGGGCCGTACAGCGACTCCGCCGCCTCGACGAATCGCTCGAGCTCGCCGAACTCGTACGCCGCCTTGTCGAGCGTCGCCGGCTCCGCCCAGATGCCGGTGCGCTTGCTCAGCCCGCGGAACTTGAGGTCGCCCACGGCAAGCGCGATCAGATACGGCGCGACCGGCTTGGTCATTCGATACGCGAAGGTGCGCCGCCCGTTGGTGCACGTCGTCTCCACCGCCTGATCGCCGCTCATCACCGCGGTCAGCGCGCAGGGAACCGCGATCTTCGCGTCCCACGTCTGGCGGATGCCCGGCGAGTCCTGCGTCGGGATCCAGCTGCGGTTGAGGATCGCCTGCCCTTGGCTGAACAGGAACGGCTGCGCCTTGCCCGCGGTCTGCTCCGGCGTCAGCCATTGCAGCGCCTTGGCGTCCGGCGCGGTCGCATAGGCGATGCGGATGCGCCGCGCCGCGCCGATCGTCACGGTCAGCGCGCTGCCGTGCACCGGTTCGCGCGGGCCCAGCGCATAGGTCAGCGGACGCCCGCGCATGTCGGTGACCGCGGCGATGCGGAGCCCGTTGCTGTCGAGCACGATCCGCCGCGCATTCGGCCGCGCCCGGATGTCGAGCGTCGCCGTCCCCCGCACCACCTTCGTCGTGAAGTCGGCCGCAAGGTCGAGCGACACATGGGTCACGCGCGCCGTCAGCGGCTCGGCGTGACTATGGACGTCCCGCGCGTCGGGCGTGGCGAGAACGGGAGCGACGTGCGCGGCGAGCGCTAAAGCGAACAGCATCCTCGCTGCTTAGGGCTCCCGCGGGGCCGCGTCGACCACCGCCGCGCCCGCCAGCCGCGCCAATCGCGCGTCATGCTCCGCGCGCCCGAACGGAAAGCGGGTGAAGAAGAACGCCGCGGTCCCCGCGAGCACCAGGTACAGTCCGGCATAGATCAGCGTCAGCCGGTCGATCGTGTCGACCGGCACCGTGCCCGGCATCGCCTTGGCCGGAAAACCCGACACCGCCAGGATCGTCCCCGCCGCGAAGATGCCGAGCCCCGAGGTGCATTTCTGGACAAAGAAGGACCCCGCGAAGAACACGCCCTCCGATCGTCGCCCGGTCTTGGCCTCCGAATCCTCCGCCACATCCGCCATCATCGACGCGCCCAGGATGAAGCCCGACACGTTGCACGCGGTCCCGGCGATGAAGCACCCGAACAGCGCCGGGAGCAGCGCCGCGTCGCCGACCTCCGGAAACGCGCCCAGAAGCCGCAGCCAATAGGGCGCAGTGTTGAACCCGGCCCCGATCAGCACCGCGGTCATCGCCGCGCGCGGCTTGCCGAACAGCTTGCCCAGCCGCGGCGCGATGACGAACGCCAGCACGACGCCCGCGAACAGCGCCATCGTCAGATAGGCGAACACCGGCCCTTCGAACCGCCAGACATAGCTGTAGAGATAATTCGACATGGCGTAGCTGATGCCCTGCAGTGTGTAGGCGCACACGCTCGCCAGCATCAGCACCGCGAACGCGCGGTTGCGCACCGTCTCCGCAAGCTCGGCGAAGTTCTGCCTCATCGTCTGCGGCACGATCGCGGGTTGCGGCAGATTGGGGATCTCGTGATGGGTGCCCAGCGCAGACACGAGAATCGCGACCCCCATGAACAGCGCGCCCGCGATCGCGAAGCCGCCGTAACCGGCTCGGTTGAGCAGCCCGTTGGGAAAGCCCTCGGTGGGCGCAAGGAAGTACAGGTACGCCGCGGTCAGCATCGTCAGCCCGCCGATCCACCCGAACAGGTAGCGCCACGCCATGATCCGCGTCCGCTCGTCATAATCGCCGGACAGCTCGGGAGTCAGCGCGACCGAGGGCACTTCGTAGCAACTGACCGCGGTGCGCACGAGCACCGCGCAGGCGAACAGCCACAGAAGGGATGTGGTCTGGGCCGCGTCGACGGGCGGGTTCCACAAGGCGATCCAGCCCACCATGATCGGCAAGGCGGAGGCGTACATCCACGGATGCCGCCGTCCCCAGCGCGACCGCGTCCTGTCCGAGAAGAAGCCGACCGCGGGATCGATGAACGCGTCGATCACCAGCGCCAGCATGATGACCAGCCCGACCGTCGCCGAGGGCAGCCCGATCACCTGATTGTAGAACAGCAGCAGAAAGGTTCCGAACCCCGAATCCTTCACCCCGTACGCGGTCGCGCCGAACGCATAGCTGGTCATCGTCCGCCGGCTGAGGCGGCGGGCGGGCGGCGTGGTGGGCGTCACCGGACCCGCCCGCACGCGCGCCCCGCACGCAGGGTCGCCGAATTCCTAACCGCGGTACGGCGAGACACGGTCGCACGCTGGTCCTTGTCCCGCATGGACGTCTGCTCCTTCTCGCGCCACCATAAGCGTCGCCGACACGCGGTCAATCGACGCGGCTTTCGAATAAGCGGTTTGCGTGGCGGCGGCGAGCGCGATAGCAGTCGGCGATCGATACAGGAGTTCTTGCGCGATGGACACCAGCACCCTCTTCCGCCTCGACGGCCGCACCGCGCTGGTCACCGGCGGATCGCGCGGCATCGGCCGGACGATCGCCGCGGGCTTCATCGCGCAAGGGGCGACGGTCTATATCTCCTCGCGCAAGGCCGCCGCGTGCGAGGCGGCCGCCGCCGAACTCGGCGACAAGTGCATCGCGCTGCCGCAGGACGTGTCCACCGTGGCGGGCTGCAAGGCGCTCAGCCGCCAACTGGCCGAGCATACGGCCAAGCTCGACATCCTCGTCAACAAC
>SXHP01000129.1 GCA_005773165.1 Sphingomonadales bacterium
GCGAGCAGCCGGCAAGGACGAATCCGCTGCAGAACATCAGCGGCACAAACTGACTCGGAGTCCGGTCGCCACTCCCCAGCCAGTCGCTGATCACGGGTCCCAGCATCAGCCCGATGAAACCCGAGGTTCCCAGTGATCCGACCACTTCGGCGGTACGGCCGGGGCGAACTCGCAGGGCCGTGAACGTGATGGACGAACCAAAAATCCCGGCCAGACTCGCCTGCATCATCGTCCGGACCGCGAACACGCCCGGACCGTAGGAGGTGCTCAGGCTCAAATGCAGCAGCAGACTCAGCGAGTATGTCGTCAGAGACCATAACCAGACGCGTCCCGCCCCGTATCGGTCCACCGCCGAGCCCTGGGCCAGGCGAATCGCGATGCTGCCAATCATGCCGCAGCCCACAATCAGCCCCAGCTGCCGCTCGTCACCGCCAATCACACCGACGAAATCCGCGTACCGCACCATGATCCCGTTGGCGCTTGTTGTCAGCAGATTGGACAGGTAGGCCAGCCAGAAAATCCGATCGTAGACCAGATCGTCCGTGACGCGCGCGAACATGGCGTTACGATCCGGCCCGTCTGCGTCGTCGACAGCGGCTGGGACACGCGGTTGGTGAACCAGGATGATGGCGCAAGCGAGAGCAACGGCACCGAATTGCCGCTCCGGCTGGGGCTGCGCATCGTGCACGGCGTCGCCGCGGTCGACGGCGAGCGCATCCTCGCGGCCCGCGCGGAGCGGCCGTTCATCTCGGTCGAGGACCTGTGGCGGCGCTCGGGCGTGCCGCTCGCGACGTTGGAGAAACTCGCCAAGGCGGACGCGTTCCACGCGCTCGGGCTCGACCGCCGCCAGGCGCTATGGGCGATCCGCGGGCTGGGCGAAAGTCCGCTGCCGCTGTTCGAGGCGACCGAGCGCAAGGAAGAGCCGGTCCGTCTGGTCCCGCTCACGGCGGGGCGCGAGGTGGTCGAGGACTATCGTGCGACCCAGCTGACCCTGCGCCAGCATCCGTTATTCTTCCTTCGCGACGGGCTCGCGAACGAGGGGGTCATCCCATGCGCAGCGCTGCGGCACGTGAAGGACGGCCGACGCGTGGAGGTCGCCGGCATCATCCTCGTCCGCCAGAAGCCGGGCAGCGCCAAGGGCGTCTTGTTCATCACGGTCGAGGACGAAACCGGGGTCGCCAACATCATCCTGTGGCCCGACCGGTTCGAGGCGCAGCGCACGGTGGTCATGTCGTCCGCCATGATCTCCGTCACCGGCATCGTGCAGCGCGAGGGCGAGGTGATCCATGTCATCGCCAGCCGCATTTATGACCGGACGGACATGCTGCGGCAGGTCGGCGACATCGACTTGCCCAAGCTCACCAGTCCCGGCGACGGCGCGACCAACGGCGGCTCGCCCGACCGTGGCGAGCCCGGCTGGCGACCGCGCGCGCGCAGCGACTACCACCCGCCGTTCCGCACCGGCTGCGACCCGGAAGACGTGATCCCGATCCGGAGCCACGATTTCCACTGACCGCACGGCCAGCGACGGATCAGCTGCGGGTTCACCCCGAACCATTGTCCGCTTGCGCGGCCTTCGGGCAGCAAAAAGCCCCGCAAAGCCGGGAGGCCTGCGGGGCTTTTCATGGTGGGCGTGGCAAGGATTGAACTTGCGACCCCTGCGATGTCAACACAGTGCTCTACCACTGAGCTACACGCCCGTTGGGGCGCGCTCTAGCGGGCCGACGTCCCTCACGCAACGGGGAATCGCGCGCGTCCGTCCTACAGGCCGCTCGCGTCGCTGCGTTCGAACATGCGGTCGACCTCCAGCACCAGGTCGCGCAGGTGGAACGGCTTGGAGAGGACGCGCGCCTGGGGCATCGCCCTGCCCGCTTTCAGCGTCACCGCGGCGAAGCCGGTGATGAACATCACGCGCAGATCCTGGCACAGCTCGCCCGCGCGCTGGGCGAGTTCGATCCCGTCCCTCTCCGGCATGACGATGTCGGTCAGAAGAAGGTCGAACCGTTCGCGCTCCAGCAGCGGGATCGCCGCAGTGCCGCGGTCGACCGCGACGACTGCATAGCCCGAGCGCTCCAGCGCGCGCGTGAGATACTCGCGCATCACCTGGTCGTCCTCCGCCAAGAGAATCCTGATCATCGCGTCGCGCCGCAGTCCCGATTGGTCGAAGGCCAAGCCTGTACCCCGGCGAGGGTTAACAATTCCAGCCGATTGCGGCGAGCCGCTTGTCGCCTTACGTCGGGCCTCATGGAGGGCACGAGCTTCGAGCGGCTGGGCGCTTCCGAACCGGCGAGCCCGGTCGTGCTGTCGGTGCCGCACGCCGGACGCGAGTATCCGCCTGCCCTGTTCGCCGCCTTGCGGGCACCCGCAGCCGCGCTGTCTGCCTTGGAGGACCGCTATGTCGACGCGGTCGCGCGAATGGCGCGGCGCGCGCGCACCGCGCTGGTCGCGACGCGCGCGCGCGCGTGGATCGATCTCAACCGCGGCGAGGACGAGCGCGATCCTCGGGTCGATGAAGGCGCATTGGGACTGCCCGTCCGCTCCGCCAAGGTGCGCGGTGGGCTGGGACTGGTGCCGAGGCGCGCGGCGAGCGCCAGCGATCTGTGGCGGGGCCGTTTCGCCGCCGACGAGATCGCCCGCCGTATCGCCGCCGACCACCGGCCGTACCACCGCGCGATCGCGGACGCGCTGGCGTCCGCCCGCACGCGGTTCGGGGTCGCGGTGCTGCTGGACCTTCATTCGATGCCGCCGCTGGGCGCGGGGCGGCCGCGGGTGGTGGTGGGCGACCGTTTCGGGCGGGCGGCGGCTCCCCGCTTCGTCGCGCGGGTCGAGCAGGCTGCCGCGGGTCACTCCGTCGCGCGGAACACGCCCTATGCAGGGGGGCACATCCTCGACCGCCACGGCGCGCCGATGCGCGGCGTTCATGCCATTCAGGTCGAACTCGATCGTAGGCTCTACCTCGACGAACGGCTCGATCGTCCGGGCGCAGGCTTGGTTCTCACCGCCGCGCTTGTCGAACGCATGCTGGAGGCGCTGGAGGAGGAAGCGATCGGCGCGCCCGGCCTGGCTTGGGCGGCCGAGTGACGCACAGAAAAAACCACCCCGCGCTTTCGCACGAGGTGGCCAAGGTTCAGGGAGGAGACATGCCCGGAGGCATGCCATACGGTCCGCGAAAGGGGGGACACGGCACCGTACGCACCTGATATGGGCCTATCGCCCCCACTTTCAAGCCGCATTTGTCTGTTTTTTTCGTACGCCCGTCAGAACGCCGGCTGCGGCTGCGGCGCCTTGCCCTGCGCGACCTGCTTGGCGAATACGTCGCGCATCAGCGACAGCGAGAACATGTGGGCGTAGAGCAGCGGCAGCATGCCGGATTGGCTCATCTTGCGCAGCTGATCGCCGCGCAGGTCCTGGAACTTCTGCTCGTTGATCATCTGGAAGCCGCGATAGATGAAGGGCTGCGCCGCGCCCTCGGGCTGGATCGAGACCTCGCCGTCCATCAGCAGCTCCATCTCCTTCAGCTCCTTCATGAAGGCCTGCGTGCGCTGTCCAGCCTGCTCGAAGGTCTCGTTGAATGCCAGAATGTCCTTGGTCACCTGGCTCGGCTGGCCGTTCTCGAAAAGCGGCTGCCCGTCCTCGAACGCGCCGATCGCGTCGGAGGTCGGGTCGAAGCACAGCGACAGCTCCTGCGCGTCGGGGCGCAGGCGGGCGAGCATATACGGGTAGCGGCGGATATAGGCGGGGACATAGAAGCCGTCGCCGATCGCCTTGCCGTTGTCGTCGATGAAGACGTTGACGCCCTCGTTCAGCCCCATCAGCGCCAGCGGGATGCCTTCGTCGCCGACCGAGAAGACGATCGGCATGTGGCGCTGGACCAGCGGAAATTCGTCAATGGTCAGCGGAATCGCGTGCTGCCCGACCAGGAACGGCGCGCTGTCCTGCGCGCGGACGCGGTAATTGGCGTGGACCTCGCTCGAGAGCGGCTCCAGGCCGTTGTAGAACAGGGGAAGCGGCGCGCTGGCCATGTCACAGAACTCCGTGTGGATGAGGGCGCCCGTCGGCGCGCGGATGGAGCGGGGCTCTATGGAATAGGGCCGCGCGGCGCAAGAACGAGCTTGCCGGGGTTGAGCAGCCCGTGGGGATCGAACGCCGCCTTGACCGCTCGCAACGCCGTCATGCGCGCAGGCGAAGCGAGGCGTTCCAACTCGCGGGCCTTCATCTGGCCGAGGCCGTGCTCGGCGGAGATCGAACCGCCCGCCGCAACGACAAGGTCGTGGACAAACGCGGTGACGGTCTCTGCCTCCTCGGCATACCAGCGCGCCGGGTCCGTTCCCCCAGGCGCGCGGACGTGGAAGTGGACGTTGCCGTCGCCCAGATGACCGAACCCGCTGGCGTGCGTGCCGGGGAAGCGCGCCTCGCATGCGGCGGCGGCTTCGACCATCCAGCGCGGCATCGTTTCGACGGGAACCGAAATGTCGTGCTGGGTCGCGGGGCCGAGCGCGCGCTCGCTCGCGGAGATCGAGTCGCGGATGCGCCAGAACGCCTCCGCTTGTGTCTCGTTGACCGCAAGGACCGCGTCTTGGGCGAGGCCCCCGTCGAGCGCGTCGGCGAGGAGCGGTTCGAGGAGCGCGGGAGAGTCGACCGTGGGGTCGCTGGTCGCAGCCTCGATCAGGACGTGCCAGGCATGACGGCCTGAAAGCGGCGCGCGCGCGCCCGGAACATGCGCGATCACGGCGTCGAGCGACTCGGCGGGGAGCAGTTCGAAACCTTCGATCAGGTCCGTGCCGCGTTCGAGGCTTCGGAGCAGCGCCAGCGCGGCCTCAGGGCTCGCGACTCCGGCCCAGGCGACCGCACGCGACGCGATCGCGGGAACGAGGCGCAATGTCGCCGCAGTGACGACGCCCAGCGTGCCCTCCGCGCCGACAAGCAGTTGGGTCAGGTCGTACCCGCGATTGTCCTTCTTGAGCGCCGCCAGGCCGTCGTGAACCGATCCGTTCGGCAGCACCGCCTCCACGCCGGCGACAAGCCCGCGCATGGCGCCGAAACGGAGCACCTGAGTGCCGCCCGCGTTAGTGGAGAGCAGCCCGCCGATCGTTGCGCTTCCTCGAGCGCCGAGCGTCAACGGGAAACGGCGTCCCACGGCGAGCGCCGCTTCGTGGAGGGTCTGGAGGATCACGCCCGCCTCGACGACCGCGAGTCCCGCTTCTGCATCGATGCGGCGGATGCGGTTCATTCGGCGAAGCGACAGGATCATCGCGGAGCCGTCCGCGGGCGGGGTTGCGCCGCCGACCATGGAGGTGTTCCCCCCCTGCGGCACCAGCGGCACGCCGTATCTCGCGGCGGCGCGGACGATCGCGGCGACCTCGCCGGTGCTCACCGGTTGCAGCAGCGCGGGCGCTTGACCGTGAAAGCGGCCGCGCCAGTCATCGAGCCAGGGTGCGATCGCGTCCGCGTCGGTGACGATTGCGCGGGCGTCGATCTCGTTTGAGAGCGCATTGAGCATCGCGGATTGGGCGGGAGTCATCGTTCTACCGGTTAATCCGGGTTCATCATCCGTTCAACGTATGCGCCTAGGGGTGACTGCCCGCTCCATGATCCATCGCGCCGTCCCCCTTGCTCTCCTTGCGTCCGCAGCGCCGCTCGTCGCCGCGCCGGCGGGGGCCGGAGAGGTCCTGCTGGCGCAGGTCACGACCTTTCGAGAACGGATCATGGTCCGCGTGCAGAAGATGGCCCCCCTCACCAAGCCCAAGCCGATTGTGTGGAAGGAGCGCAAGGGGCCCAAATGCATCTCGCCAGCCGATCTGGCGGGGGTGCTGATCAACCAGCCGGGCAGCGTCGACATGGTGATGTTCGGGGGGAAATGGCTCCGCGCCAAGCTTGACGGACAGTGCCGATCGCTTCCGTTCTACTCCGGCGTCTATCTGAAGCCGGGCTCCGACGGTCGCGTCTGCGCCGACCGCGACATGATCCGCGCGCGTTCAGGCGCGGGGTGCGAGATCGCGTCGTTCAAGCTGCTCGAGGCCAAGCGGTAGCGGGGACCTGACCCTCTAACCTTGACTTTCCCCCGCAAATCCGCAAGCGCCCGCGCGTCGGCGCGCACTGCCGCTTGCCCCGCAATCCGGACACCTGCATGAGCTTCGCCGATCTCGGCCTATCCCCCGAACTCTTGAAGGCCGTCAACGACGCCGGCTATACCGAGCCGACCGCGATCCAGGCCGCGGCGATCCCGCCGGTGCTGATGATGAAGGACATCGTCGGCATCGCGCAGACGGGCACCGGCAAGACC
>SXHP01000130.1 GCA_005773165.1 Sphingomonadales bacterium
GGCACGTTGCGCGTCGGCGACACGCTGAGCGAGCGCAACGACGTGCGCTTCACCGGGCTGCCGAACTTCGCGCCCGAGATCCTGCGCCGCGTGGTGCTGAAGGACCCGACCAAGACCAAGCAGCTGCGCAAGGCCCTGGACGACATGGCCGAGGAGGGCGTGACCCAGGTCTTCTATCCCGAGATCGGGTCGAACTGGATCATCGGCGTTGTCGGCCAGCTGCAATTGGAGGTGCTGCTCAGTCGCCTCGACGCCGAATACAAGGTCGCCGCGGGGCTGGAGCCCGCCCCATTCGATACCGCGCGCTGGGTGTCGGGCGACGCGGCGGACTTGAAGGCGTTCACGGACATCAACCGGTCGGCGATGGCGAAGGACCGCGACGGCAACCCGGTTTTCCTCGCCAAGAGCGCGTGGGAGGTGGGGTATGTGGCGGACCGCTACCCCCAGGTGCGCTTCGCCGCGACGCGGGAGCGGTAGCGTCAGCCGGTCGGCTGCTCCAGCTTACGAATGCGATGCTCGTGCTCGTGCAGGCCGCCAGCCAGCAGATTAAGGATCAGCGTATTGCCGTCGATCCTCTGGGTGAGATCAGTGCGCAACTCGTCGATCTCGGTGCGCAGACTCTCCTGCCCCTGCTTCAGCGCGTGCATATCGCCGCAAATCTCCTGAAGGAGGCGTAGGGTCAGGTTTTCCGGTTCTTCAGCCATGTCGGCAACATGGCATGTCCGATGCTCGATTGCGAGCCTCAGACGCCGAGGACCCAATCTCGCCGCAGCGGCTTGACCGCGAGCGCCATCAGCAGCCCAGCGAGCAGGTACAGCACCAGCCCGCTCAGCATCGCGTAGCGGAGCGATTCGTCGCCGAACTGGGCCTTCATCGCCTCAGACAGCGCGCCGAGGACCAGCGTCCCCGCGCCAAGGCCGATCAGATTGTTGATGAGCAGAAAGGTCGCGCTGGCGGTCGCGCGCATGTGGGCGGGTACGAGATGCTGGATTGCGGCGTTGACGGGCGCGAGCCAAACATAGACGAGCGCCTGAGGCAGCAGAAAGAATAGGAACGCCGCTTCCGTGGATTGCGACAGGATGCCCGCGGCGAACAACGGCACCGCGATCAAGAAGCAGATCGCGGGCAGCTTGGCGTAGGCCCCGCGGTCGCGCGCGCCCAGGCGATCGCCGACGAAGCCGCCCGCGAGCACCCCCGCGACGCCGCCGAGGAGCAGCAGCGCGCCGTAGAAGCGCCCGGTCTCGATCAGGTCGAGCCCGAACGAGCGCTTCATCAGGCTGGGCAGCCAGAAGGCGAGGCCGTAGCCGAGCATCGAGCTCGACGCCGCGCCGAAGCTCAGGAACCAGAAGGAGCGCTTGCGCGCGAGGATCGCAAAGACGCGGCCGATGGGCGCGGCGTCGGCGGGCTGCTTGGCACGGGCAGGCTCGCGGACGACGAGCGCAAAAACGGGGGCGAGCAGGACGCCCGCAACGCCGACGACGTAAAAGGCGGTGCGCCAATCGACCGTCTGCGCGATCCACCCGCCCGCCATCACCCCGGCGGCCGAGCCGAGCGGGATGCCCAGCGAGTAGATCGCCAGCGCGCGCGCGCGGCGACCCGCGGGAAAATAGTCGGCGATCAGCGCATAGGACGGCGCGACGCCCCCCGCTTCGCCCACTCCGACGCCGAGACGGAACAGGAACAGCTGCCAGAAGCCCGTCGCCGCGCCGCACAAGGCGGTGAACGCGCTCCATACGGCGAGGCTGATCGTGATGACGCGGGTGCGCCCCGTTCGGTCGGCGATCCAGGCGAGCGGGATCGCGAGCGTCGAATAGAGAACAGCGAAGGCGAGCCCGCCGAGCAGCCCCATCTGCGTATCGGAGAGCAGCAGTTCGCGCTGGATCGCGGGCGCCAGGATGCCGAGGATCTGCCGGTCGACGAAGTTGAACGTGTAGACGAGCAGCAGCATCGCGAGAACGACGCCGCGATAGCGCGTGGTGACGGTGGCAGGTTCAATCATCCGCAGCCCTTAATTCCACCCCTGCCCCCAGCGAAAGCTAGGGCCTCTTTCGGTCGAAGCGGCTCGCCTCGCCCACGGAGACCCAAGCCTTCGCTGGGGTGACGAACAGGCGCCGAACGGCGCCTGTTCGTCAGAACTTCGCCGTGAACGTCGCGAACACCTGACGCGGGTTGCCGTAATAGGCGGTCAGCACGCCTTCCGCGCCCAGCGTCGAGCTGATCCCCGGCTGGCCGTTGGCGAGGATGTAATTGCCGGTATCCGGGTTCTGCCGGAGGAAGTTGTAGCCCGAGACGATATATTCCTTGTTGGTCAGGTTCTTGCCGTGAACCCCGATCGAGAAGCGATCGTCGATGTTGTAGACGATGTTCGCATCGAGCAGGCCGTAGGCGGGCTGATCGAGGCCGGGCGTACGCAATTCGAATTGCTGCGTCCGGCTGCGGTAGGAGAGCGTCGCCGACACGTCGACCGACCCTGCGCCGACCGGCGCGGTGTAGGCCAGCGTCTCGCTGAACGTCCACTTGGGGGTATTCTGGAAGGCGCGGCGGTTAGCGACGTTGATCCCGCGCGCGTCGATGAACGTCTTGTACTTGGCGTCGATATAGCCGAGCGTTCCCGCGAAGCTCAGCCGGTCGCCGTCGACCAGGCCGCTGCGCGCGATCGTCGCGTTGACCTCAGCTTCCGCGCCGTTGATCCGCGCGCGGCCGGCGTTGGTGGTGACCCCGACGAAGGTCTGTTGGCCGTTGACCACCTGACCGACCGAGCCGGGGATCTGGACGTCCTGGTAGCTCGCGTGGAAGCCGGCGAGCGCGAGCGTCACCGCGCGGTCGAACAGCGCGGCCTTGTAGCCGACCTCATAGCTGTTCACCGTTTCCGGATCGAAATCGAGGAAGTCGAACTGCTCCTGGTACGAGCGCACGCCGTCGCCGTTCGAATCGGGGGCAAGCGTCGACTGGCCGCGCGGGTCGAAGCCGCCGCCCTTGAAGCCCTTGGAATAGCTGGCGTAGAGCGTGTGATCCTCGCTCGGCTTGAAGCTGACGCTGGCGCGGGGCGTGAACTTCTTGAACTCGGCTGATCCGGTGAAGTCGCTGGTCGTCGCGAACAAGGTGCCGTTGCCGCCGAAGAAGGGCGATCCGCCGCCGAGGAAGGTGCGGCGCAAGATGGTCGAACGGCGATTGTCCCAGGTGTAGCGCCCGCCCGCGGAGACGCTGAACATCGGCGACAGATCATAGGTGAAGTCGCCGAACACCGCGACCGTGTCGGTGTACACGTTGCCGAAGGTCAGCGCGGTGACCCCGCCGGGCAGGCGCACGTCGAACACGGTCCGCGCCGAGGCGTCGAGATAGTAGAGCCCGACCAGGCCGTTGAAAGCGCCGGTGTCGACCAGCGCCTGGACCTCCTGGCTGAACTGCTTGTTGTTGTAGAAGGCGGGAACGTCGACGTCGACCGCGGGCAGCGCGTCGAAATCGATCGGGGTGCCAGAATCGTCCTTGCGCCAGCCGGTGATCGAGCGGACCGTCAGGAAGTCGCTGGGCTTGGCCTCGGCGTACAGCGAGCCGCCATAGGCCTCAACCTCCTGCTTCGGATCGCGCAGCCCGCCGCGGGTGTCGAAGACGTTGGGGAGCACCGGGAATTGGAATGGCGCGGCGAGGTCTGCGATCAGGCGATGGCCGCCGCGCGGGTTCGACTTGTCCTTGGTGTAATCGGCGGACAAGCGGAAGAACAGCTGTTCGGAGGGCTCGATCTGCAGCGTGCCGCGCGCGGCCCAGATGTTCTTGTTGTAGTTCTCCTGACCCGTGGTGAGGTTCGTGCCGAAACCGTCGCGGGTGAGGCGGGCGAGCGCGCCGCCGAGCTTGATCGTGCCGTCGCCGATCGGGACCGAGCCGCTGATCACCCCGTCGGCCTGATTGAACGTGCCGTAGCTCGCGCGGACGCGCAGAGTGGGGGCGGCGCCGCCCAGCTGGTGCATGCCGGCCTCGAAGGACAGGCGCGTGCGCGTGCTCTGCTTCTCGAAGATCATCGCCAGCGTGCGGTCGGCGAGCGGCC
>SXHP01000131.1 GCA_005773165.1 Sphingomonadales bacterium
CGGAATGCAGCGCCGCTAAGGCGACGATCTTGCGGACGATATTCGGATCGATGAGAAAGTTTTGTCCGAGACGTTTGATCGCAGCAGGCGGGTCTGGGCGACTCACGCGCGATGCACCGGCGGAGGGGGAGAAGGCCGTGAAAGCCGTTGAATCGTCCACGATGTAGATCTTGAACCGCGCGCTGACCGCGGCGTAGCGCGCGGCGTCGATGATCTCGCGGACGTCGTCGACGCTGGTGTGGCTGGCGGCGTCCATCTCGATCACGTCGATATGGCGCCCCTCCGCGATCGCGCGGCACGGCTCGCAGACGCCGCAGGGGTCGATCGTCGGGCCGCCCTCGCCGTCCGGTCCGACGCAGTTGAGCGCCTTGGCGATCAGCCGGGCGGTGGAGGTCTTCCCCACCCCCCGAACGCCCGTCATCAGAAACGCGTGCGCCAGGCGGCCGCGCGCGATCGCGTTGCCCAGCGTGCGGACCATCGCGTCCTGCCCGATCAGCTCCGAAAACGTCTGCGGCCGATATTTGCGCGCGAGAACGCGGTACGCCTCGGGCTTGGTTGGCTGGGGCGGTTCGCCGAGGTCGAGGGATTCGGGCATTGCTGGAGTATCTAGGCCGGGATCGCCCGCGATGTAAGCGGGACGTTCTCCACTACTCCCCCGTCACCCCGGACTTGTTCCGGGGTCCAGGGTTCTGCGCGCAATGCCGCTCGAGGCTAGGAGAACCTCGCGAGCAGCAGGCTGACTGGTCCGGTAAAAAGAAGGGGCGCCGCGGCGAAGCCGCGTCGTCGAACGGGGCTGGCGCCCCGCCGGCCGCGCTCGCGTGAGTCTTGCACCAGGGTGGCGCAAGCCACGCTGCGCGGTGGGAGCCGGGACGACCCGTGGCGGAATCGTTGCGGCTGCTTCCTTCCGGACCTGACCGGGTTGGCGACGACCACGTCCGCCCGACTCCCGTCGTCGCTATGGGGAGCCGGGCGGCTCTGGTCAAGTTGGCGCGGTCAGGCCGTCAGCGGCGAAAGCAGCGGCGCTCCGGACCGTAATAGCCCCAGAACGTCCTGCAAACGAGCCGCCCGCGGCCGTAGCCCCAGCGCGGACCCCGGTCCCAGCGGTATCCGCGATCCCAGCGGCGCCCGTCGCGCCAGCCCCGCCCGTCGCGCCAGCCCCGGTCGCCGCGCCAACGGCGATCGTCCCGCCACCGGCGGTCGTCGCGCCAGCCGCGTCCGTCGTTTCCAGCCCCGGTCGTGCCGGTCGTTCCATCCATAACGCTGCGCCTCCGCCGGGGCGGCGGCGAGGCTCGCCGTGCCGAGGAGAGCGGCGCCGATCAAAGCCGCGATCTTCATGGGTCCTACTCCGATACGCTGCCCTGTATCCGGGCATCGCCGACGTCATGCCACGCCGCCGCTGCACCAGAGCTGAACCCGCCGTTGTCTCCCCGTCAGCCAGGAATGCGGACCGTCAGGCCGTCGAGCGCGGCGGTGAGCCGGATCTGGCACGACAGCCGGCTGGTGCGCGCGGCATGGGGCGCCAGATCAAGCATGTCCTCCTCGTCCGCGCTCGCGGGCGGCAGCCGCGCGAAGTCGGCGGCGTCCACGATGACATGGCACGTCGCGCACGCCATCTGCCCCTCGCACGTGCCCTCCAGCGGCTGACCGTCGGCCTGCCCTGCGGCGAGCAACGTCGCGCCCTCCTCCGCTAAAACGGCGCTGCGGCCGCCGTCCGCGCCGATGAAGGTGACGCGGATCACGCGAACTGCCTCTCGGCGGCGGCGACCAAAGTGTCGATCGCGGCGGCGAGCTCGTCCTCGCTCGTATACCGCCCGAAGCCCAGCCGGATCGACGACCGCGCCTCCGCGTCGCTGAGCCCGATCGCGCGCAGCACATGGCTCGGCCGCCCCGATCCGCTCGCGCACGCCGAGCCCGCCGAAAAGGCGATGTCGCGGCAGTCGGACATGAGCCGCGCGACGTCGAGCCCCGCACGCCGGACGTTGAGGTTGCCGCGATAGCGATGCTCGGTCGAGCCGTTGATCGTCCAGCCGCGCAGCCGTTCGGTCGCCAACCCCCAGAGCCGCTCGACATGCGCCGCATCCGTCTCGCGCCGCTCGGCCATCAGCCGCGCCGCGACGCCGAATCCAGCGCACAGGGCGGGCGACAGCGTGCCCGAGCGCCCGCGCTCCTGATCGCCCCCGTGGAGCAGCGGCGCAAGCTCGACGCCGTCGCGCACCCACAAGGCGCCGATCCCCTTTGGCCCATGGATCTTGTGCCCCGACACCGCGACCAGGTCGCACCCGTCGGGTATCGCGACACGGCCGTAGCCCTGCACCGCGTCGCACAGGAACAGCGCCCCCGCCGCCCGGGCGCGCGCCGCCAGCGCCGCGACGGGCTGAACGACGCCGATCTCGTTGTTGACCAGCATCGCCGCCGCCAGCGCCACGCCTGAGCCTATCTGGAGCGCGTCCGGGTCGACGAGGCCCTCGCGGTCGACCCCCGCCACCTCCACCGCGCCGACGGCTCGCGCCGTGTCGAGCACTGCGGCATGTTCGGTGGCGACGGTGACGATGCGTCCGCCGACGCCCTTGATCGCCCAGTTGAGCGCTTCGGTCGCGCCGCTGGTGAACACCACCCGCCCCCCCGGCGGCATCAGCGCCGCCACCTGCTCGCGCGCGACCTCGACCGCCGCCTTCGCCTGCCGCCCGGCGCGGTGCGGCGAATGAGGATTGGCGTGCTGATCGCACAGCCACGGGAGCATCGCCTCGAACGCTTGCGGAGCGAGCGGCGTGGTCGCCTGATAGTCGAGGTAGGTCATGCGCCCGTCCTCACGCGACGAACCGCCGAGTCGCGCGCGCCATGGCGCGCCATGCGGCGACGAATGCGG
Source organism: Sphingomonadales bacterium (assembly GCA_005773165.1). Taxonomy (GTDB): domain Bacteria; phylum Pseudomonadota; class Alphaproteobacteria; order Sphingomonadales; family Sphingomonadaceae; genus Sphingomonas. The sequence continues at coordinate 2,867 of SXHP01000131.1, forward strand.
CGACCTCCTCCTCGGTCGTCGTCCGGCCGAAGCTGACCCGCAGCACCTCGCGCCCCGCCGCCTCGCTCCAGCCCATCGCTGCGAGAACATGGCTCGGCTTCAGGCTCCCGCTCGCGCACGCGCTTCCCGCCGACACCGCGAACCCGGCGAGGTCGAGGCGGATGAGCTGCGTCGCGGAGGCGACTCCGGGGAGCCGATAGCCGCCGATCGCCGGATGCCGCGACGCGCCCTCCGCCACCACCTCGCCCCCCGACCGACGGACCGCGTCGTCGAGCATCGCGCGCAACCCCGCATGGTCGGGCTCGGGCTCGTCGAGCGCGGCGGCATAGCCGAGCACGCCCGGCAGATTCTCGGTCCCGCCGCGATAGCCGCGCTCCTGCCCGCCGCTGGGGTGAAGCGTCGCAAGGTCGCGGACGAGCAACGCCCCTGCCCCGGGAGGTCCGCCGCGCTTGTGGGCGGACAGCGCAACGAAATCGGCGTGATCCGCCAACTCATCGCTCGCGGGCATCTGCGCCGCATCGACCAGCAGCAGCGCGCCCGCCTCCCGCACGACCGCTGCGACCTCGGCGATCGGCTGGCGAACACCGGTTTCGCTGTTCGCCCATTGCACCGCGACGATCGTCCGATCGCCGTGGGCGAGCAGGCGCTCCAGCACGCCCAGATCGACGACGCCGTCCGCATCGACCGGCAGCACCTCCGCCGCACCGGCTGCGCGGATGCAGGCGTCGTGCTCGACCGCGCTGACGATCCGCCGCGATGTCACAGTCCGCCCGAGCGCGATCAGGAGCGATTCGCTAGCCCCGCTGGTGAACAGCACCTCGCCGCGCCACCCGTAAGCGCTCGCGATCCGGGCCCGCGCGTCCTCGAACGCAGCGCGCGCGCGGCGTCCCTCGGCATGCGGCGAGGACGGATTGGCCCAGTCCGCCATCCCCTGCACCACCGCAGCGCGCGCGGCGGCGGTCATCGGGGTCGTCGCGGCGTGATCGAGATAGACGCGGATCGTTCGTTCCAATTGCGGTTGCGGGCTCTGCGTCTATATAGCGCGCAACTTCCGGCGCTCCACGGGGCGCCCTCTTCTATTCGGCGAGTGCTGCATGCCCGAAGTCATCTTTCCCGGTCCTGAGGGGCGGCTCGAAGGCCGTTTCGCTCCCGCTCCCCGCCCGCGCGCGCCCGTCGCGATGATCCTTCATCCGCACCCGTCATCGGGCGGCACGATGAACAACGGGATCGTGCAGGAGCTCTACAAGACCTTTCAGAAGCGCGGATTCGCGACGCTGCGCTTCAACGTCCGCGGGGTCGGCAAGAGCCAGGGGGTGTTCGACAACGGCATCGGCGAGCTCTCCGACGCGGCTTCCGCGCTCGACTGGGTGCAGGGCTTTCACCCCGAAGCGTCGACGACCTGGGTCGCGGGGTTCGGCTTCGGCGCGTGGATCGGCATGCAG
>SXHP01000132.1 GCA_005773165.1 Sphingomonadales bacterium
ACGCTTGATGTTCATCGCGGTCTGGCGGCGCAGGTCGCCCTCGACCGTGTGGTCGGCGTCAACGGTTTCGCGGATCTGCAGGACTTCCTGATCGGTCAGGTCCTGGACGCGGCGCTCGGGCGCGATGTTCAGCTTGGCGGCGATTTCCTTGGCCTTGGTCGAACCGATGCCGTGGATATAGGTCAGCGCGATCACCACGCGCTTGTTGGTGGGCAGGTTGACGCCCGCGATACGTGCCATGAACTCTGTTCTCCTAGCTCCACAGGGCCGGCATGGCTGCACGAACCCCATATCAACGCGTTGCACCCGGACGTTCCGGGACCCCGAACGCAGGATTGCGGCGAGCGCAAACGAGCGCCGCCGGGAACCGGTGTGATCGGGATGGGTCGCCAAGTAGAGGCGCGCGCCTGGCATGTCAAGCGACGCGCGGCGCTGGCGTCGCCGCCCTGGACATGGCAGAGCGCCGCCATGGCTTCTCCTTCCTCTCCCAGCGCTGGCGGCGTGGTGATCGCGGTGCTGGCGGTCGTCGGCGCGCTCGGCGGCTTGTTCGCGGGCGAGGCCACGATCGGGTTTCTCGGCGGACTGGCGCTGGGCGTGGCGGCGGCGGTGCTGATCTGGTGGCGCGGGCGGGGCTGACCCCTCACGCCGGGCGTCCCATCCGCCAGACCGCCCGCCCGACCACCTCGATTGCGCCCTCGGGCGCCGGGGCTGCGGGATTGTCGCTGGTCGCCACGAGTCCCGCCGCGCTGCGGGCGACCCGCTTTACCATCACCGCGCCGTCGACCCGGATGACGTAGATCGCGGGCTTTCGGCCCGGCGCGCGGTCGCCAAGGTCGACGACGAGATGGTCGCCGTCGTGCAGGGCGGGCTCCATCGACGTGCCGCGAACCCGGATCACGCCCGCCTGCCCCTCCCGCAGGCCCAGCGTCCTCGCCAGTCCGGGGGCGAGCGTCTCGGTGCCGATCGTCACCTCCGCGTCGACCAGCGCGCCCGGCCCCGCCGACGCCGCGATGTCGAGGCGCGGCACGCGAAAGAACGGGTCGTGCGGCTCGCCGCCCAGTTGCGCTTCGTCGACGCCGAGCACGTCGGCAAGCAGCCGCCGGTCGCGCTCCGCCAGCACGCGCGGGGTGCCGCGCGCGACGAATTGCTGGAGATAGGCGGGATTGCGGCGGAGCATCGCGGACAGCGCCGCCAGGCTGTGCCCCCGCGCCTGCGCCAGCGCGAGCAGCGCGGCCCTTTGATCCACCCGGGACATCCGCGGACCATACGCAGGATTTTTCCTATGGACAAGTTGGAGATTGGAACAGAAGTGGAACGCCGATCGAGAGAATCGAAAGGAATCGACGGTGTCCGATCTGAACACGATCCTGCGCTACCTGCGCAAAACGGGGCTGCCCCCCACCAAGTTCGGCAGGCTCGCGGTGCACGATCCGCGGCTCGTCGGCGATCTCCGTCGGGGGCGCAAGCTGGGCGATCGGGTACGCGCCCGGCTGGACGCCTATATGGCGGAGCACCGGCCGTGAGCGCGGGACCGCGGCTGGCGCGCGCGCTGCAGGCGAGCGCGCGCGAGGCGGGGTGCGCGATCCGGATCGCGACGGCTGACGAGCGGCGTTGGGCCAGCGCGACCTTCACCGGCGCGCAGCATGAGATCGTGGTCGACGCCGCGCCTTCGGCGCGGCTGAGCGCGTGGCTGGACGCGCTGCACGGCCTTCCGCTGGCGCTCCCCGGCCATGTGGTCGCGCAACTGGCGGTGGAGCGCGGGGCCGCCGGAACGCGGGTGACCGCGCTGACGCTGGAAATCTAATCGGGCGCGGCGAACCCGCGCTGCATCCGCTTGCGCAAGCGACCCGGCATCCAGCGCGCGGCGAAGGCGAGCCGTTTCGCGGTCGGGCCCACATAGACGAGGACGCGGTCGCCGTGCACCGCGTCCCACGCCGCCTCCGCCACCGCCTCGACGTCGGTGAGCTCCAATCCCGCCGCGGTCACCGTTTCGCGGATCGAGCGGTTGGAGCCCTGCACCGCGCCGTCGAGCAGCGGCGTGTCGATGAAGCCGGGAACGAGCCCGCGCACCTTGATCCCCTGCCTATGCCATTCGCCGTCCAGCGCCTCGGTCAGCGCGCGGACCGCGAACTTGGTCGCCGAATAGACCGCCAATCCCGCCGATCCGTAGATCGCCGAAGCGGAGGCGGTGTTCAGCAGGCACGATCCCGGCGTCCTCGCCAGATAAGCGTGCCCGATCCGCGCGCCGTTGATCACCCCGCCCAGGTTGATCGCGACGGTGCGGTCGATCGCATCCCATTCGTTCTGTTCGAACGGCCCGCCCGACGGAACCCCGGCGTTGTTGAACAGGACGTGGAGCCCGGCCCCGCCGGTGAACGCGTCCAGCGCCGCGACCCACCCGTCGCGGTCCCGCACGTCCATCACGTGAACCGACGAGTGCGGACAATCGGCGGCCACCGCCGCCAGTCCCGCGGCGTTGATGTCGGCAAGGCCGACCCGCCAGCCGCGCCTGGCGAACAGCCGCGCGGTCGCCGCGCCGATCCCGGAGGCCGCGCCGGTTATGAAGATCGCCTGCATGGTCCCGCTTTCCCGTCTGCCTCGGCGAACGGCATCCCCCATCACACCGCGGGATGCAATCGCCGCGAGGCGTCCGGCGGTTCGGCCGCGTTTCAGAAGAACAGCTTGCGCACCGACACCCGCACGCTCCGCCCCAGCGCGTCGACATAGCCCGGCTGGAAGTTCACCGGAACGGTCCCGGTCGCGTCGGTGACGCGCTGGCGGGTGTTGGCGATGTTGTCGACGGAGGCGGTCACCCGCACCCCCCGCAGCCAGGGATGCTTGCGGACCAGATCGAGGCGCTGGCCGAAATCGGCGAAGACCCGCAGGTTGGCGGTCGCCAGGCTGCCGAAATTGAGCGTGCCCGCCGACGTCGCCGCGCTGGAGCCGCCGCGCACCTCCGTCGCGCTGCGGAAGTCGCCCGACAGGCGCACCCCGATGCCGTTGTTGAAATAGCCCGCCTGGACCTCCATCGCATGCCGCGGCTGCCCGCCCGCGCCGCCGATCGCGTCGCCGTTCAGCAGGTCGAGCGCGGGCCCGTCCTCCGCGACCAGCACGCGGTCGGTGAAGTGCCAGGTGTGATAGGCGGCGAACTGCAGCCGACCGCCGCCGCCCGGCCCGCCGCCGCCGAAGCGGCCGCCGCCGAACCCGCCGCCGCCACGACCGCCGCCG
>SXHP01000133.1 GCA_005773165.1 Sphingomonadales bacterium
CTCGGTCACCGCCGCGCCGCCGACGACGTGGCGGCGTTCGAGGACGCGGACCTTCAGCCCCGCCCGCGCGAGGTAGAAGGCGCAGACGAGGCCGGTGTGGCCGCCGCCGATGATGAGGGCGTCGTAGCGCTTCGTCACGAGGCCGCCCGCGGACGCCGCGACCAGCCCGGAGCGGGCGGATGGTGCAGCCGCGCCTCGGGTAGCCGCTCCCGGATCTTGCGGGCGAAGCTGCGCAGGCACACCTCGCTCGCGCCGATCGGGCCGGCGGTGTAGGTCTTGGACGCCATGCCCTGCTGGACGCGCTCGATCAGGTGGGTGTCCTCCGCATTGACGGTGCGATTGATCCGCCAGTTGGCGTAGCGGATCAGCTTCATCTCGCGCCGGTCATCGGGCAGCGCGAACACCATCTCGCGCAGCAGGCAGGTTGTGGGCGTCAGCGGCAGCCATTGCATAAAGTCGATCTGGTCGGGATAGATGTCGAACGCCATATTCGGCCACAGCTTGTAATAGAGCCACAGCCGCTGGTTCTCCTCCGGCAGGTGATCGACCCGTGGCAGGTGCGTCTGGTAGAACCGCTCCCACGGATCGTCCGACCGGCGCTCCGCCAGCCGCCCCGACATCTTGTCGACGTAGGGCTGCGCCTCGATCGCGTAGCTCCGCCCGAACAGCCGCGTCAGCCCGTCATGTGCGACCGGGATGTGGAGGTTGTCCGAATAATTGTCGCCGACGTTCTTCCAGTTGACCGCCCGCTCGCGGGTGCGCACCGGGCTGATCGTCCGCACGTCCTCCAGTCGGTAAGGCGCGATCTCGCAATCGTAGGGGGCCATCATCGCGGCGACGGAAGGGCCGCCGTCGTCCTCCAGCCGGACGAACACGAAGCCGCGCCACAGCTCGACGTCGAACGGCGCGAGCCCGTTGTCCTCGAGTCGCAGCGCGGGATAGTCGCGCCGCATCGGCACGCCGGTCAGCCGTCCATCGCTTTCGTAGGTCCAGGCGTGATACGGGCAGACGATCTTCCTCGCGCACCCCGCGGGCCCCTCGACCAGCCGCATCGCGCGGTGGCGGCAGACGTTGGCGAAGGCGCGCACCACGCCGTCCACGCCGCGGATCGCGACGACGCTCTCGCCGAGATAGTCGAGCGTGCGGTAGTCGCCCGGCTCGGCCAGATCGCTCTCGTGGCAGACGATCTGCCATGACGGGCGCAGCACCCGCGCGCACTCGACCTCGAAATATTCGGGGTCGGTGTAGAGCCAGGCGGGCAGGCTCCAGTCGGCGTCGGGATCGTGCGAAACGGAGAGCGCGGGCGCGGTCATTTGGACAGATCGGTGAACAGCGAGCGGTAGTATACGATCGCAGGCGCGATGCTGGCGACGGGCGTGCGCTCGTTCAGCCCATGACTGAACTCGTCCGATTCCTTGATGAACACGGGGCTCGCGCCATAGCTCGGGACCTTGTGGTATCGGAACCACATGCTGTCGCTCGCGCCCGCGGACATGGCGGGGAAGACGGGGACGCCGGGATAGGCCTTGCCCATCGCGCGGGTCACCGCCGCGACGAAATTGGCGCGCATCGGCGAGGCGTCGTTGGCGACCGAGCCTTCGGTCACGTCCTTCCACGCGATCCCCGGATCCGCCGCGACACGCTGGAGCGTCGCCATGACTGCCGCGGGGGCGACGCCGGGAAAAATGCGGCAGTTGATGTTGGCGGTCGCGCGCTGCGGCAGGGCGTTGAGCGCGTGCCCGCCCGAGACCGTCGTCGCGACGCAGGTGGTGCCGATCTGGCCGACGGTGGCGGGATCGGCGGCGAGCGTCTCGATCGCGGCGGCGTCCTGCGGATTCTCGGCGAAGCGCGCCATCGCGGCGGCGACCGGGCCGGTCTTGAACTTCGCCGCCGAGCGGAAATAGGCGCGGGTCAGCTCGCTCGTCTGCGGCGGAAAGCGGTACGCGCCGATCCGCACCAGCGCGGAGGACAGCCGGTTGATCGCGTTGACCGGGCGCGGCGCGGAGGAGTGGCCGCCGGGATCGGTCACGGTCAGCGCGAAATCGGCGTAGGTCTTCTCCGCCCCCTGCCAGGTGAAGAATTGCGCGCGCCCGTCCTCGCCGAGCCGCCCGCCGCCGCCGTCGATGTTGAGGACGAGCTCGGCGTGCTTGAAGCGCTCGGCGATGATCGCGCTGGTCTTCATCGTCGTCTCCTCGTCGCCCGAGAATGCGAGAACGATGTCGCGCTGCGGCTTGTAACCCTGACGCTTGAGGTCGATGAGCGTCGCGATCGCGATCGCCGCGTCCAGCTTCATGTCGGTCGCGCCGCGGCCGTAGAGATAACCGTTCTCGACCAATGCGGTGAACGGATCGCGCGTCCAGTCGGCGGCCTTGGCTTCGACCACGTCCATGTGCCCGGAGATCACCAGCGGCTTGGCGCGCGGATCGCTCCCGCGCCAGCGCGCGATGAGAAAGGCGGTATCGTCGACCGGTGTGATCGCGATGTCGGCGGGGTCGAAGCCGCCCTCGATCAGCGTCGACCGTAGATAAGCGGCGAGCGCGGGCGTCTGATCGCCGGGTCCGGCGACGCTGCGGAACCCGATCGAGCGTTCGGCGATGGCCAACGCGGTCCGGGCGGTGTGATCCGTCGCGGGCGTCGCCGATGCTGCAGTGGCGAGCGCCACGACCGCCGGCATCGTCACGAACACCCTCATGCTCACCTCATCCGCCGCCCCGATGCAAGAGGTAGCTTCGATCGCCGGGCATACGCAAGCCCGCGAGCCGGTTGCGCCCCGCGTCGCCGTCAGGCGATTGCAAGCGAGCGCGATGAAGACTGGCGGAGCGGGAGGGATTCGAACCCTCGATACGCTTTTGGCGTATACTCACTTTCCAGGCGAGCGCCTTCGACCACTCGGCCACCGCTCCGCATCGGGTAGAGCCCGGAAGCACGGGTGCCTAGTGCCGCGGCGCGTTCGGCGCAAGCGATTGCGTGCGCCGCGCGTCGCGGGCAGGATGGCGGGATGATCGCTGCTCTTCTGCTCGCCCCGCTGCTCCTCCAAGGCGCGCCCGTTCTGGCGGCGCCCTTGCCTCACGAGCCGATCGCGGCGGACTGGCGGGTGATCCCCGACGACGAGATCATGGTGATCACGCTGGCGGGCGGGCGGACGGTCGTCGTGCGGCTGGCGGCGCGGTTCGCGCCCGAGCATGTCGCCAACATCCGGGCGCTGGCGCGGGCGCGGTGGTGGGACGGGGCGAGCGTGTACCGTGTGCAGGATAATTGGGTCGCGCAATGGGGCGATGCGACCGAGAAGAAGCCGCTGCCCACAGGGGTGAGCGCGAGCCCTGCCGCGGAGTATCAGGGGGCCCCGTTCGCGGTCGCGCAGCGGATGCGTAAGGCCGATGCCTATTCGGCGGCGTCGGGGGTGACCGCGGACGGTTGGGCGATGGGGTCCGACGGCGCGACGGGGTGGCTGACGCATTGCTACGCCAGCGTCGGGGTGGCGCGCGACGCGACGACGACGGGGAGCGGGGCGGAGCTGTACACCGTGATCGGCACGCCCGCGCGGCGGCTCGACCGGAATTATGCGGTGGTCGGGCGGATCGTCGAGGGCATGGGGCATATGTCGGCGATGCCGCGCAGCGCCGCCAAGATGGGCTTCTACGAGCAGGCGGGCGAGCGGACGCCGATCGTGTCGGTGCGGCTGGCGAGCGACCTGCCCGCGGCGATGCGGCCGCGGTTCGAGTATCGCAGCCCCGACAATCCGCGCTTCGCCGCGACCATCGCGCGCGCAGAGCGCCCCGATCCGCCGCTGGTCGCGCCCGGCGGGGTCGACGTCTGCGCGGTGACGCTGGAGGTGCGGCGCGCGGCCCCGCGCTGAGCGTCGCGCCGCCGCGTCAGTCGTTGCCCGTCAGCGACGACTTGCGCGGGATCGTCTCCTCGTTCGGTTGGCCGCGATCAAGCGTGTCGCTGGGGCGGCGAGCGTCGCCCTGCTGCTGATGCTCGGTCGAGAGGTTCGGGGCGCGGGTCTCGGTGGTGGGCTTGATCGCGTCGTCCATCGTCGTGTCTCCTTGGATGCGTTCAACCCGCGAGGGCGGCGGATCGTTGCCAAAGCTGAACGGAGGCGCGCGGGTCGCGACAGTCGGCGACACATTCGCGGGGCGCGTGGGACGGCGCTGCGACAGGTGGCTCCCATCTTTGCCTCAGGCCGGAGAGGCCGACAAACAAGGAGTGACCCCATGAAGATCATCGCCATCGGTTCCGCCATCGGGCTCGCCGCCGTTGCCATGCCCGCCGTCGCCAGCGCGCAGGCGTGGCAGCCGATCGCGCAGCGTTCGGCCAGGCTCGACGCGCGGATCGACCAGGGCATCCGCACCGGCGCGCTGACCCGGCCCGAGGCGCGGCGGCTGCAGACCGACCTGCGCGGGCTGACCCGGCTGGAATACAGCTATCGCCGGTCGGGCGGCGGGCTGAGCCTGGGCGAGCGGCGCGAGCTGGACCGGCGCTATGCCGCGATCAGCCAGCGGATCAGGTTCGAGAAGCACGACCGGCAGGACCGCCGGTATCGCTGAAGGGGAGAGGGGCGGAGCGATCCGCCCCTTTCCTTATTTGAGCGGCTGGCCCGAATCCTTCCACCGATCGAGGATCTGCGATGCGGCGGGGAGCGTGTCAGCGGCGACAGGCGCGGTGAGCGGCGTGCCGCTCGCGGCATAGGGCGCGCGGATGGTGGCGGGCGGGGTGGCGGGAACCGCGGCGCTGGTCAGCAGAGGCTGCACGACCGCCATGTGCGGGCCCGGCACGGGCTCTCCCCCGGCGTAACGCTGGCGAAAGGCGGCGGCGGTGCCCCAATAGCCCTTCCACCGGTGAAAGAAGTGCGCGCCGACGACGTCGGTCATCACCAGCGACCGGTTCCACGACGGGGTGACCGCATAGGTGTGGTAGTGGGTCGCGAGCCCGACCGGCGCATAGACATAGCCCGCAAGCGCCGCGCCCGCCGTGCGGGCGGCGCGCGCCCAGCCGGTGCGGGACGGCGTTCGCGCCATCGCGCCGTCGCAGGCGAAGCTGAACTGGCAGCCGCGGCGCTCCGATCCCTGGTAGACGACACCGCAGACGGTTGCAGGAAAGGCGGGGTGGCGCGCCCGGTTGAGGACGACCTGCGCGACCGCGGCCTGCCCGGCGTCGGGCTCCGACGCGGCCTCGTAATAGATCGCGGCGGTGAGGCATTCGAGCGCGCGGCCGCGGTCGAGCGGGCTTGCCGTGGCGGTGGAGAAGGGCGCGGCGGCGGTCCTGCCGACGTCGGCCGCCAGGGCGGCGGCGAGCGCGGCGGCGGGGATCGGCATGGCGGGGAGCGCGATGGTGCCGGTGACGCCCTTCGCCGGGGCGGCGTCGGCTGCGGCGATCGCGGGCTCGCGAGCGGCGTAGAGCAGCGCGGCGCCGGGGAAGTGGTCGTCGGCGTCATAGCCGACCGCGCGCGGGGCGGGCGGGGTCGCACGCGCCTGCTGCGCGGCGATCGCGCGGAGCGCGGCATGGGCGGACATGGCGACCATCGCAGCGAGCGCGACCCCGACCGCGGCGAGCCAGGCGCGGGTCAAGCGCCGAAAGGTTCGGGGATGGACACGCACGGCCTTCACGGTGCGCGGCATAGCGGATCCGATCCTAACCGTCCGCTGCGCTTTGCGCTGCGTCCCGTGGTGGGACGGAGCCGGGTCGGGGTAAGGATTGGGGCGGCGAAGTTGGCGAAGTTGCCGCATGTCGCGATGTTTGCGCACGGGCCGCGGGGGCGGCGGCGGCGCGGAAGGAGAGGCTAAGGAGAGGCGAAAACGATGTTCGGCGGGGTGTCGGGTCCGCTGGGCTGATTTCAAGAATGCGAAAGAGCGGGCTCACAAGTATGTCGAGCCGCGTTGATGGTGGCATGGGCCGGTTTTGTAGGACAGGCGGATTCTGTGGGCCGACAGCCTGTTGCGTGGACGGCATTTGCAACCCGTCCGTCACCCTGGACCTGTTCCGGGGTTCAGGGTGGTTTGGGCGGTGCGCTTTGCTTCGAGTTCGGCATGTGCGGCGCGCTGGACCCCGGCACAAGCCTGTCCCGAGCTCCGTCGAGGGGGCCGGGGTGACGGACAGGTTCTGGGCGGGCGTGCGAGGCTATTTCAGCGCGGCGGTGTCGAGCTTTAGCGTGCTGGCGGGGATGACCTCTACGTTCGGGTAGGCCTTGCGGAGCGGTTCCAGGAACTGCTTGGCGTCGCCGACGACGATGATGCTCGCGGCCTGCGGATCGAGCAGCGTGGTCGCGGCGCGTTGGACCGCGGCGGGGTCGATGCCCTCGACCGCGGCCGTGTAGCGGGCGAGTTCGGTCAGGGGCACGTCCTGAACGATGTAATCGCCGAGGATGTCGGCGACGCCTTCGCTCCGCTCGATCGCGCGGCCGAAGCCGCCGACGAGGACCGCCTTGCGGGTGTCGAGTTCAGGCGTGGGGACGGGCGCTGCGCCCATCCGCTTCATTTCGGCGACGATCAGCGCGACGACCTCCGCGGCGGTTTCGTTCTTGGTCTGGGTGCGCGCGGCGACGCTGCCGGGGTTGCGGAGCGCCTGGACGCTGCTCGATGCGCCATAGGCGAGGCCGCGCTTGATGCGGATCTCCTGGTTCAACCGCGACGAGAAGCCGCCGCCCAGCACGGTGTTGGCGAGCGACAGCTCATAATAGCGCGGGTCGCGTCGGGCGAGCCCGGGACGCGCGACGACGACGCCTGCCTGGCCCGCGCCGGGCATGTCGACGACGATGACGCGGGGGGCGGGATTGGCCGCGTCCGCCTTGGCGACTGGCGGTGCGGGCAATGCCTTCCACGCGCCGAAGCGCTGCTCGGCGAGCGCCCTGGCGGCGGCGGGGGTGATGTCGCCGACGACGACCAGCGCGGCGCGGTCGGGCGACCAGGTGCGGGCGTAGGAGGCGGCGAGGTCGGCGCGGGTCAGCGCCTTCAAGGACGCGGGAGTGCCCGACGGCGACGCGCCGTAAGGAGCGTCGCCGAACACCGCGCGCGCGGAGACCAGATTGGCGAGCTGCGCCGGGTTCTTGAGCGCGACGCTGAGCCCGTCGATCGCCTGAGCGCGTGCGCGCTCGATCTCGTCCGGCGCGAAGGCGGGCGCGGTGGCGACATCGGCGAGGATCGCCATCGCGGGCGCGATCTGGTCCGACTTGACGGTCACCCCGATCGACGCGCCGTCGCGGTCCGAGCCCGCGGCGATCGAGCCGCCGAGCGACTCGATCGCGCGCGCGATCTCGGTGGCGGAGCGGGTCCTGGTGCCCTTGGTCAGCAGTTCCGACGCAAGGCTGCTCGCGCCCGCCCTGGCGCGCGGATCGGTGGCGGCGCCCCCGCGCGCAACGAGCGCGGCGGTGACGATCGGCAAGTCGCGGCGCTCGACGGTGACCACGCGCAGGCCGTTGGCGAGGCGGGTCTCGACAGGAACGGGCAGCGTCGGCGCGACCGCCGCGCCCGGCGCGGGCGGGCGGATGCGTTGCGCCTCGGGCGCGGGGGTGACGAGCGCGATGTCGGCGGGCGCGGCGAGCGGCGCGGCCTGCACGGTCGGGGCGAGCGCGATCGGCTGCGCGGTCGCGCCCGCGGGCTTGGCTTCGAGCGGCAGGTAGCGGATCGTCGCGACGCTGTTCGGGGTCAGGTACCTACGCGCGACGCGCTGGACGTCGGCGGCGGTGACTTGGCTGATCGCGGCGAGCTGGGTATCGGCGGCGCGGGGGTCGCCGTCGATGATGACGGAGGCGGCAAGCGTGCTCGCGCGGCCTTCCGCGGTTTCGCGTTCGCGGATCGCGTCGGTCAGGATCTCGTTCTTGGCTTCGGTCAGCTCGGCGGCGCTGACGGGGGCGTCGCGCAGGCGGGCGACTTCGCGCAGCAGCGCCGCTTCGCCGTCCGCGGCGGGCTTGCCGCCCGCCATGATCGCATAGACCGCGAGATTGCCGGCGCCCTGGCGCGTGTCGAGGATCGACGCCGCCGATTGCGCGAGCTGATCGCGGTAGACGAGCGATTCGTACAGCCGCGAGCTTTCGCCCTGCGACAGGATCGCGTTGAGGACGTTGAGCGCAGGGGTGTCGGGCGAGCGATCGGCGGGAATGTGCCAGCTCATCAGCACCGCGGGGAGCGGGGTGTTCGCTTCATAGACGGTGCGGGTGACGGGCGCGGTGCGGGCGGGTTCGGCGACGGTGACGCGCGGAATGGGGCGGTTCGGCCTGGCGATCTTGCCGAAATAGCGGTCGACCCAGCGGTCGAGCTGCGCGGCGTCGAAATTGCCCGCGACGACCAGGACGGCGTTGTCGGGCCGGTAGTAGGTTGCGTGGAATGCGCGCACATCGTCGATCGAGGCGGCCTGAAGATTTTCGAGGCTGCCGATCGTGCCGCGGGCATAGGGGTGCACGCTATAGGCGATCGCGGGATAATAGGTGGAGAACAGCTTGCCGTAGGGGCGGGCGAGCACACCCTGGCGGTATTCCTCCTTCACCACGTCGCGTTCGGAGGCGAAGCTTGTCGGTTCCACGACGAGGCTGGCCATCCGGTCCGCCTCGGCGAAGAGCAGGCGTTCGAGGTGGTTGGCGGGAACGACCTCGTAATAGTTGGTGTAATCGTCGTTGGTCGATGCGTTGTTGTAGCCGCCGACGTCCTCGGTCAGCCGGTCCATCTGTTCGGGGACGAGGTTGCGCGTCGCCTTGAACATCAGATGTTCGAACATGTGCGCGAAGCCCGACCGGTCCTTGGGATCGTCCTTGGAGCCGACGTCGTACCAGACCTGGACCGCGACATTGGGGGTGGCGGTATCGCGGATGGCGTAGACGCGCAGGCCGTTGGGGAGGGTGCGTTCGGTGAAGGCGATGGGTTTGACGGTGGCGGGAGTCTGGGCGTGGGCGGCGGCGGGAACCGCGGTGGCGAGCAGCACGGCCAGAGCGGTTCGCCACATCCCCTTTCCGTTCGCCTCGAGTAGCCGTCGAGCGCAGTCGAGACGGTGTATCGAGAGGTCATGGCCCGGCAGCCTGTCTCTCGATACGGGCTCTCGGCTTCGCTCGATCCCTACTCGAGACGAACGGATGGGGTCCTCATTCCTCATCACTTGCCCTCGCGGTCGCGGGTGGCGAACATCACCGCGGCGGCGATCGCGGCGGAGCCGATGCCGACCCCCAAGCTGATCTTCGCGATCGGCCATGCCTTGGCGCGCGCGGCGACCGCCTCCGCCGCCGCGATCGCGGTCTCCTTGGCGTCGCGCGCCGCGGCGAGGATCTCGTTGGGGGCGTCGTCTTCCGTTTGGGGAATTGGGGATGCGGGCGTGTCGGTCATGGTCGCTCTCCTGAATAGGCGGCGCGGAAGTCTTCGGCGAAGGGGGCCAAGCGCTGCTCGGTGATCGCACTCCGCAGGTCCGCCATCAACGTCTCGTAGAACCAGATGTTGTGTTCGGTCATCAGCATCGCGCCCAGGATCTCGCCCGCACGGACGAGGTGGTGGAGGTAGGCGCGGCTCCAGGTGCCGCAGACGGGGCAGGGGCAGGCCGGGTCGAGCGGCCCGGTGTCCTCGGCATGGCGCGCATTGCGGATGTTGAGCGGGCCCGCCCGCGTGAACGCCTGGCCGGTGCGGCCCGAACGGGTGGGGAGGACGCAGTCGAACATGTCGATGCCGCGTTCGACGCTGCCTACGATATCGTCGGGCTTGCCGACGCCCATGAGGTAGCGGGGCTTGTCTGCGGGGAGCTGATCGGGGGCGTAGTCGAGGCAGGCGAACATCGCCTCCTGCCCTTCGCCGACCGCGAGGCCGCCGACCGCGTCGCCGTCGCAGCCGATGTGGGTCAGCGCATCGGCGCTCGATTTGCGAAGCCCCTCGTCGAGCGCGCCCTGCTGGATGCCGAACAGCGCCGCGCGCGCCGCATGCTCGCCGCCGCTGTCGAAGGCGTCGCGGCTGCGTTTGGCCCAGCGCATCGACCGCTCCATCGCGGCGGCCTGGACCTCGCGCGTCGAGGTGGTCGGGACCAGCTCGTCGCACGCCATGACGATGTCGGAGCCGATCAGGCGCTGGATCTCCATCGAGCGCTCGGGCGACAGGAGGTGGCGCGAGCCGTCGAGGTGCGATTTGAACGAAACGCCTTCTTCGGAGCGCTTGGTGAGATCGGCGAGGCTCATCACCTGATAGCCGCCCGAATCGGTCAGGATCGGCCGCGACCAGCCCATCATCGCATGAAGCCCGCCCAACCGCGCGACCCGCTCCGCGCCGGGGCGGAGCATGAGGTGATAGGTGTTGCCGAGGATAATGTCCGCCCCCGCCGCGGCGACGTCCCCAGGCTTCATCGCCTTGACGGTGGCGGCGGTGCCGACGGGCATGAACGCAGGCGTGCGGATGACCCCGCGCTGCAGGTGAATCGCGCCGGTGCGCGCCTTGCCGCAGGTGGCATGGATGGTGAAGGTGAAGCGGTCGGTCATCGGCGCGCCTTCGGACGCTCGGCTTTGGGGCGCTTGCCGCCGGCAGGGCCGTCCCTGCCGACCGGGCCGGTGCGGAAGGTGAGCAGTTCGGCGCGGCTGATGCGCTTGTCGGCGTTGGTGTCGTAGCGGGCGAAAAGCCGCGAGAAATGGTCCTGCAATTCGACCAGCGACACCGCGTCATCGTTGTCGCGGTCGACTTCATAGGGGCTGGGGAGCGCGGCGCGGTCGCCCAGCCAGCGGAGCGCCCAGTCGGAATAGGCGAGGTAGCGGAGCTTCTCGGTCTTGGCGAGGTCGCTCAGGCGGAAGGTGCGGGTGATGCCCGCGTCGATCTCGGTGCGCTCGACAAAGCCGTCGCGCGCCTCGTCGGTGCCGCCGTCGGGCTCGCCGTCGAAGGTCGCGATCAGCATCGCGACGGGCTCGACGAGGATGGTCGCAGGGGTCTGCGGCGTGGCGGGGAGGGGCGCGCGGACGGTGATGTCGGGCGGTGCCGCGGCTTGAAGGAGGGCGGAGAGGATCAGCAGGGGCATGGGCCTCGCTAGCAGCAAAGCGCCGCCGCGCACCAGTCTTGCGCGCAGCGGCGGTAAGCGGGACGACAGCCCGTCGGGCCGGAGCTCCCGGTCCGGTCAGAAGCCCAGGATCAAAGCGGCGTTCGGACGCACGCTGTCGAACGAGATCGTGTCGATGCCGACGCGCAGCCGCAGGCGAGTGTTGCTCAGCGGGAACTCGCCGCCGACGCCGACGAGATAATCGTCGACGGTGTCGCTGATCCCGATCGCGTCGTCATCGATGTCCGCGCCCGCGAGCTTGCTGATGTCGAGGTTGACCCACTGATAACCGCCGCGGACATAAGCGATGCCGCCCGACGGAAAGCGATAGCCGATGCGCGCGGCGATGCCGTAATCGTAGTCGATCGCGCTGGTCCCAACGTGAAAATTGCCCTCCACCCCGGCAACCAGATTGTCGGAGACGGGGACGTCGACCCCGACCACGCCGCCGAAGATCGCGCCGCCGTCACTGCCGGGCGCATCAACGGTCAGATCCTCGTACCCGGCCGAGGCGCCGACATGGAATTGAGCTGAGGCGGGCGCGCTCTCCTGAGCCGTCGCGGGCGCGGCGGCGATCAGGGCGACGAGCGCGCAGCCCAGAGCAGACATGATGCGCATTATTGACCTACTCCCTTAAGGCACGACCAGAGGCGGCGCACCGACCGCGCTGGTCACCCGAGACGATCCGCAAGGCAAGGGGCCCTTCCGCCGCATGGCCATTCTGCCGACGCTTGTGGTCAGAGGGTCACACAGGAGGCAGCAGCAGCGAGGCGTCGCCATAGCTGTAGAAGCGGTAGCGCTCGCGAATGGCGTGCGCGTAGGCGGCCTGCATGCGTTCGCGGCCCATCAGGGCGGAGACGAGCATGAACAGGGTGGAGCGCGGGAGGTGGAAGTTGGTGAGAAGGCCGTCGACGCCGCGGAAGCGGGAGCCGGGGGTGATGAAGATCGCGGTGTCGCCTTCGAACGCCCGCACCTCGCCGTCTTCTCCCGTGGCGCTTTCGAGAAGGCGGAGCGAGGTGGTGCCGACCGCGATGACTCGGCCGCCCTTCGCGCGAACCGCGTTGAGGCGGGCGGCGGCGGCGGCGTCGATGCGGCCCCATTCGGCGTGCATGCGGTGGTCGGCGGTGTCCTCCGCCTTGACGGGCAGAAAGGTGCCCGCGCCGACGTGAAGGGTCAGGGTCTCGTGCGCGATGCCCGCGGCCTCCAGCGCCGCCAACAGCGCGGGGGTGAAGTGGAGCGCGGCGGTGGGGGCGGCGACCGCGCCGGGTTCGGCGGCGAACATCGTCTGGTAATCGTCGGCGTCGCGGGCATCGGCAGGGCGCTTGCCTGCGATATATGGCGGAAGGGGCATCTTGCCCGCGCGGTCGAGGAGGAGCTCGACGGGTTCGTCGCCCGCGAAGTCGAGGACGATGCTGCCGTCTTCGCCGCGGCTCTCGACGGCGGCGCGCACGTCCTTGCCGAAGTCGATCGTGTCGTTCAGCTTGAGGCGTTTCGCGCCCTTCACGAAGGCGCGCCAGCGGCGGGGGCCTTCGCGCTTGTGGAGGGTGGCGGCGACGCGCGCCTCGCCGCGGCGACCTTCGAGTTGCGCGGGGATGACGCGGGTGTCGTTGAAGACCAGGCAGTCGCCTGGGCGCAACGAAGCGGGCAGATCGGCGACGGTCAGGTCGCGCGTGGTCTCGCCGTCGAGCACGAGCATCCGCGCCGCGTCGCGCGGCGACGCCGGGCGCAGCGCTATCCGGTCGGCGGGCAGGTCGAAATCGAAGAGGTCGACCTTCATGGTACCTCGTCATCCCAGCGCAGGCTGGGATCTCTGTGTTGGCTCACAGTCCCTCAATCCCAGGAGACCCCAGCTTTCGCTGGGGTGACGAAGGCTAACGACGCGCGCGCTTCCGAGCGGGCGCCTTCGCCGGAGCCGCGAGCTTGGGCGCGGCGACGCTTGGGCCGGTCCCGGGCAGCGTGACGGGGGTGCCCGGCAGCGTCGCGGGCGGCGCGGCGGCGTAGGCGGGCGGATTGTCGGCAGCGACATGCGCGCGCAGGATGCGGGTCGGGTTCGACGGCGGCTCGCCGCGCTCGATCGCGTCGACATATTGCATGCCGTCGATGACCCGGCCGAACACGGTGTACTTCTTGTCGAGGTTCAGCTTGGGCTGGAACACGATGTAGAACTGGCTGTTGGCGCTGTCCTCCGCCTCCGCGCGCGCCGCCGCGACCGCGCCGCGGACGTGGGGGAGGTAGTTGAACTCCGCCTTGACGTCGGGCAGCTCGGAGCCGCCGGTGCCGTCGCCCTTCGGATCGCCGCCCTGCGCCCTGAAGCCGTCGATGACGGGGTGGAACTGCTGGCCGTCGTAGAAGCGGCGGCGCGCGAGCGTCTTCACCCGCTCGACCATCTTGGGCGCGACGTCGGGGCGGAGCCACACGGTGACGCGGCCCCCGGTCGACAGGTCGAGAAGGAGGAGGTTCTCCTTGTCGGCCGGCGACGCGGCGGGCGCGCGGCCGGCGACCGGCTGGTCGATCACCTGCGCCGCCGCGGGGGCGGCGAACAGGGCGATTGTGAACGCAACAAGGGACGCAATACGACGCATCAGGAGCACCATGACGGAGAGGACGCGGGTGCTTAGAGCAAATCCGCGGTTGCGCCAACGTGAACGTGGAGGATGATCGAGCGGAGCCACGCTTCGTTTGTCACCGGGGACCTGAGGGTTGCCGAAGCGGTTCGCTTCCAACCTCGTGCGTCATCGCCCGCCGCGCGCTGGACCCCGGAACAAGTCCGGGGTGACGAGGGATTTGTGGCCGCGCTTGGTATCGCCGCGGCGGTCAGCTGCCCTTGCGGCCGATCACGTCCACCCGCGCCACCACTTCGTCGCGCACCGCTTCGGGGACGAAGCGCGATATGTCGCCGCCGTAGAGCGCGATCTCCTTCACCAGGCGGCTGGCGATCGGCTGGAGCGCGACGTCGGCCATCAGGAAGACGGTCTCCACCGAGCGGTTGAGCTGCTGGTTCATGCCCGCCATCTGATATTCGTATTCGAAATCGGCGACGGCGCGTAAGCCCCGGACGATGACCCGTGCGCCTTGCGCCTCCGCGAAGTCCATCAGCAGCGAATCAAACGCGACGACGACGATGTCGCCCGCGCAGCCCGCGACCTCGCGGCGGACGGTGGCCATGCGTTCGTCGAGGGTGAACATCGGCGATTTCGAAGGGTTGGTCGTGACACCGATCACCAGCCGGTCGACGAGCTTCGCGCCGCGGCGGATGATGTCCATGTGGCCTAGCGTGACCGGATCGAAGGTGCCGGGGTAGACGCCGATCCTCATCGCCTGTTCCTCACCGGTCGCGCTCGACGATGTAGCGCGCGATGGCGCGGAGCAGGTCGGCTTGCGCGCCGTAGCTGTGGAGGTGGCGGACCGCCTGATCGACGAGCATCGCACACTGCGTCTTCGCGCGCTCGACTCCGAGCAGCGAGACGAAGGTCGCCTTGCCCGCCGCGCCGTCCTTGCGCAGCGCCTTGCCGACGAGCTCGGCGTCCCCCTCTACATCCAGCAGGTCGTCGGCGATCTGAAAGGCGAGGCCCATGTCGTGGGCGTAGCCGCGCAACGATCGGCGGCCTTCGACGGGAACGCGCCCGAGGATCGCGCCCGCCTCGACCGCGGCCGAAATCAGCGCGCCGGTCTTCATCTGCTGGAGCAGGGTGACCGCGGCGAGATCGAAGCGGTGCTTCTCCGCCTCCAGGTCCATCATCTGCCCGCCCGCCATGCCCGACGGGCCCGAGGCGCGGGCGAGGTCGGCGACGAGTTCGGCGCGGACGAACGGGTCGGCGTGGACCGACGGATCGGCGAGCCATTCAAAGGCGAGCGCGTGAAGGCAGTCGCCCGCCAGGATCGCGGTCGCTTCGTCGAACGCCTTGTGGACGGTGGGCTTGCCGCGGCGCAGGTCGTCGTCGTCC
>SXHP01000134.1 GCA_005773165.1 Sphingomonadales bacterium
GGACGTTCGGCTCGGCGTTGAACTCGGCCTTGAGGATCGGCTTGGTCGAACCGCCCTACCCATTGTGGTTTCCGCCGTCGCCGCCCTGCGCCATGAACCCCGGGATCACGCGGTGAAAGGGCACGCCGTCGTAGAAGCCCTCGTTCGCCAGCTCCGCGATCCGCGCGACATGGTTGGGGGCGAGGTCGGGGCGCAGCTTGATCGTGACGTCGCCGCCTTCCAGCGTCAGGGTCAGCGTGCTCGGGGTGTCGGCCATGTCAGTCATACTCCAGGAATGTCGAGGCGGGAGATAGGGACGCCGCTGCCGACTGGCAAATCGCGCGGCGTCCCGCTACGTCCGCCGCGACGCAGCAAGGGAGGCTGAGCGTGACCGAGACCGAGCTTCCCGAAGCCGATGCCGAGACCCAGCTCGCCAATCAACTGGACCGCGACGACCGGCTCAAACCCGACTTCGTCCAGGCCGTTCTCCACGCGGTTCACCGGAGCGATGCGGAGGGCGCGCGCGCGCTCGTCGAGCCGCTTCACCCCGCCGACATCGCCGACCTGTTCGAGCTGACCCCCGACGAGGACCGCGCGGCGCTGGCGCATGCGCTGAGCGACCTGCTCGACGCCGACGTGTTCGCCGAGATGAACGATTACGTCCGCGAGGACCTGATCGACGCGCTCACCCCCGGCGAAGTGGCGGACCTGGCCAGCGAGCTCGACACCGACGACGCGGTCGCGATCATCGAGGACATGGACGTCGAGGACCAGCGCGAGGTGCTGCGCGCGCTCGACCCCGACGACCGCGCCGCGATCGAGGAAGCGCTGTCCTTTCCCGAGGAATCCGCAGGCCGGCTGATGCAGCGCGAGCTGATCGCGGTGCCGGAGCATTGGACCGTCGGCGACACGATCGACTATCTGCGCGGCCACGAGGAGCTGACCACCGACTTCTGGGAGATCTTCGTCGTCGACCCAGCGCACAAGCCGGTCGGCACCTGCCAGCTGTCGTGGATCCTGCGCACGCCGCGCGGGATCGCGATGGCCGACGTGATGAAGCGCGAGCAGACGCTGATCCCGGTCGACATGGACCAGGAGGAGGTCGCGCTCCGATTTCAGAAATATGCGCTGATCTCCGCCGCGGTGGTCGACGGCGGCGGGCGGCTGGTGGGCATGATCACCGTCGACGACATCGTCCACATCATCCAGCAGGAGGCGGGCGAGGACGCGCTGCTGCTGTCGGGCGCGGGCGAGGGCGACATCAACGAGCCGCTGCGCGAGACCTATGCCGCGCGGGTCCGCTGGCTGGTCGCCAACCTGTTCACCGCCTTGCTCGCCTCCTCGGTGATCGCGGTGTTCGGCGGCGCGATCGAGCAGATGGTCGCGCTCGCCATCCTGATGCCGATCGTCGCCTCGATCGGCGGCAATGCGGGGACGCAGACGATGGCGGTCGCGGTCCGCGCGCTGGCGACCAACCAGCTGACTCAATCGAACACGGTGCGCACCATCCGCCGCGAGATCATTGTGGCGCTGATGAACGGCGCGACCATCGCATTGCTGCTGGGCGCGGCCGCCTGGGCGTTCTTCGGCAACGCGCATCTGGGCGGGGTGATCGCCGCGGCGATCGTCATCAACGTGCTGGTCGCGGGGTTGAGCGGCGTGCTGGTCCCGGTCGCGCTGGAGCGGCTGAACCAGGACCCCGCGGTCGCATCGTCGGTGTTCGTGACCATGGTGACCGACACGATGGGCTTTCTCGCCTTTCTGGGGCTGGCGGTGGCGACCGGGCTCGTCCCGCTCGCTTGACGCGGGCGAAGCCGCGCCCATCTGGCGTGAGTGCCTCTCCACCTGACCCCCCTCCACCTCACCAAAGTCGCGTTCGGCGCGCCCAGCGTCGAGCATCTCGCCGAACGCCTGCTGCACCGCGCGTCGGAGGGTCCCTTGTTCCTGACCACCCGCTACCTGCCCAAGCGCCACGACGAGGTGACGGGGCAGGGATCGCTGTTCTGGATCATCAAGCACCAGCTCGTCGCGCGCTCGCCGATCCTGCACTTCGGCGAAGCGGAGGGCGGCCGCGTCGCGATTCATATCGACGCCGAGCTGATCCGCGTTCAGGCGCGGCCCAAGCGCGCGCACCAGGGCTGGCGCTATCTCGAGCATCACGATGCGCCAGCGGACCTTGCGGGCGCGGCCGACGGGCTTGCGGCGATGCCGCCCGCGCTGATGGGCAAATTGTCCGAACTGGCGCTGATCTAGCGCCTGCGCGCCTAGCGCAGATAGTCGAAGAGCGAGAGCTGCGAGAGCTTGCCGAAGCTCGCCTGGGTCGCCTGAAGGATCGTCATCGTCTTCTGGAGTTCGAGGATCGCGGCGGTGTCGTCATAGCCGTCGATCGCCTCCTCCGCCGCCTCGCGGTCGACCGCGGCGGTCTTGAGGTCGGCGGTGAGCAGGTCGACCCGCGCGGCGCGGGCGCCGAGCGACCCTTGCACGTTGGCGACGGTATCGGTCGCGGCGACGAGGTCGTCGATCGCGGCGTTGGCGGTGTCGGCGGTCGAATCGCCCGCTTGAAGCGCGGCGGCGAGCTGGGCGATGACCGCCAGCGCGTCGCGGCCGCCGCCGACCGCGAAGACGCGGGCCGCGGTCTCGTTCGCCTGAACGGTCTGGCCGTCGCCGACCGGGATGACCGAGACGGGGGCGGCGGCGAGGACGTAGCTGCCGTCGGGCTGCTTCACCGCGCCCGGCTGCCCGTCCGTGCCGCCGAACAAGGGCTGCCCGCGCGAATCGGTGGTGTTGGCGAGCCCGGCGAGCTGCTCGACCACGCCCGCCAGACTGTCGCCGATCGCCTTGCGGTCGATCGCGGTCAGCGTGCCGGTCGCGGCGCGGGTCGCGAGTTCGCTTGCGCGCTGGAGCTGGGTGGTGATCGCCGAGAGGGTGGTGTCGCTCTGCTGGAGCACCGAGGCCGCGACCGCGAGGTTGCCGGTGTACGCCGCGTCGTTCGCGCCCGCGCGCGCCAGGCCCTGAAGCCGCTGATAGGCGACGCTGTCGTCGGACGCGCTGAGCAGCTTCTGCCGCGACGAGATCTGCGTCGACACGCGGTCCGCGCGCGCCGAGATGGCGGCCATCGCGGACGCCGAGCGATCAAAGAAGCTGCTGGTCGAGATGGTCATCAGTTGATCCCGATGATCGACTGGAAGATGTCGCGCGCGACCTGGATCACCTTGGACGACGCCTGATACGCCTGCTGGAAGCGGAGCAGGTCGACCGCCTCCGCATCGAGGTTGACCCCGGACACCGCGTCGCGCGCGCTGACCGCGCCGTCGCGGATCGCGCTTTGCGCGTCGGCGACGAGGCGGCGCTGTTCGAGCGCGGCGGCGTTGGTCGCGACGAGCGTGGTCGTGCGCCCCTCGACCTTGCTCGACGCGCGGGCGGCGGCGAGCGTCGCGAGGTTCGATCCGTCGCGCGTGCCCCCGCCGACGCTCGCCGCCGCGATGTCGTCGGGGTTGGTCAGCGCCAACGACATCTCGGTAGGGACGTCATCGTCGATGGCGAACATATCCGCGCCGGGAGCCGTGCCGGTCAGCGTTTGCCCCGCCGCCTGGAAGGCGTTGACCGCATCTCCGAAATCGCGCGCTATCCCATTCAGCGTTCCGCGCGCCTCCGCCACGCGGTTCGCGCCGTCGACGACGCCGCCGAGCGCGCCGCCGTTGGGCGACACCGCGGAGACCTGACCGTCGCGGAACAGCGCGAACGAGACGGCGCCCGCGCTGCGCGCATAGGTGACCGCGCCCGCGTCGCCGCCGGAGACGAAGACGGGGCCGCCCGCGTCGCCGAGCTTCACCGTCGCGCGGCCGAGCGAGTCGGCGGCGACGGTGACGTCGACGATCGCGGCCATCTGTTCGAGCAGCCGGTCGCGCTGGTCGGCGAGGCTCGCCGATGCGGCGGACCCGGCCGGGGTGCGCGCGAGGCCGTCGTTGACCCTGGCGAGCGCGCGGCCGAAGCCGTTCAAGGCGGCGGTCGCCTGATCCGCGGTGGAATCGAGATCGGCGGCGACCTGATCGAGCGCGCGCCCGGTCGACTGGAACGCGCCAGCGACCGTGGTGCCCGATTCGAGCATCGCGGTGCGCGCCGCGCTCGAGGTCGGATCGGCGGCGAGCGTGGTCGCCGACGCGAAGAAGCTGGTGACCCGCCCCGACACCTGATTGCCGGTGAGCGCGGTCTGTATGCGGTCGAGCCACGCCGAGCCGCTTTCGGTGCGCGCAAGGTCCGCGCTGGCGGTGCGCACCGCCGCGCTCCTGAGCCCGTCGGCCGAGCGCGCGGTGCCCGCGATGCGCGAACCCAGGCCGTTGAGCGTGCTGGAGGAATAGGTGCCCGACGCGGCGCCGACCTCGGCGATCGTCGCGGAGCGCCTGGCGTAGCCCTCGACGCCCGCGTTGGCGATGTTCTCCGACGTGGTCGTCAGCGCGCCCTGGTAGGTGCGGACGCCCGACGCGCCGATGGCCAGGAGGTCGCTCATGGACCGGCGCTAGGCTCGGGGACGTTAAGATCGGGTTGCGGTCCGTTAGTTTGATCCGCTCGCGCGGATGCGGCACCGGCCCGCTCCCCCACCCGGCCTCCCACAGCGTATTCTGAATGGGAGGCCGGGTGGGGGAGCGGGCCGGTGCCGCCCTGGTTCAGCTCTGCTGAACCAGCATCGGCCAGTCCGCGTGCAAGGAAGTCGGTCATCGCCTTGCCGATGCCGAGCGGGGTGTGCTCGGCCATCGCCTTGACGGTCAATTGGTCCTGCATGTCGCGAAAGGTGTCGATCGCCTTGGAGTCGAACAGCGGGTCGGCGAGTTGGGCGGCGCGCATCGACTTTAGCATCATGCCGGTGAAGACGGCTTCGAACTGCGCCCCCGCCTTGGCGAGATTTCCCTTGCCCGCGATGCGGCTGGTGTCGGCGGTGATCGCACCGACGGTCGCGGGAGCGGCGATCTGCGTCACAGGACGATCAGCTCCGCCTTGAGCGCGCCCGCGGCTTTCAGCGCTTCGAGGATCGCGACGAGGTCGGCGGGTGATGCGCCGATCGCGTTGACCGCTTTGACCACGTCGGCGAGCTTGGGGCCGGGCTGGAGCAGGAACATCGGCTTCTTCTCCTCCTCGACCGACACGCCCGAACGCTGCTCGACCGCGGTCTGGCCGTTCGACAAGGGCGCGGGCTGGCTGATCCGCTGCGACTCGTCGATGCGGACGGTGAGCTTGCCGTGGGTGACCGCCGCCGGGCCGACGCGGACCGCGGCGTTGATCACCACGGTGCCGGTGCGCGCGTTGACGATGACCTTGGCGGGGGGCTCGGCGGAGACGACGTCGAGGTTCTCGATGGTCGACATGATCGTCGCGCGGGTGTCCGCGCCCGGCGGCGCGCGGACCGCGACCGAAACTGCGTCGATCGCCTGCGCGGTGCCTGCGCCAAGCGTGCGGTTGATCGCGCCCGCGACGTTCTGCGCGGTGGTGAAGTCGGCGCGCGCGAGGTTGAAGGTGAGGACGGGCGCGGAATCGAAGCCGGTCGCGACCGCGCGCTCCACGGTCGCGCCTTCGGGGATGCGGCCGGTAGAGGGAATGTTGACGACAATCTTGGAGCCGTCCGCGCCTTCCGCGCCCAGCCCGCCGACCGCGAGATTGCCCTGCGCCATCGCATAGACCTGACCGTCCGCGCCGAGCAGGGGGGTGAGGATCAGGCTGCCGCCGCGAAGCGACTTGGCCTTGCCCATCGACGCGACGGTGATGTCGAGCCGCTGGCCAGGCTTGGCGAAGGGCGGAAGATCGGCGGTGATGAGGACGACCGCGGCGTTCTTGAGGCCGGGGTTCGCGCCGGGGGGAAGCTGCAGCCCGAAGCGCGACGCGACCGCCTTCACCGACTGGACGGTGTATTCGAGGTTGTCGTCGCCGGTGCCGGGGAGCCCGACGACGATGCCGTATCCGGTGAGCTGGTTCGAGCGGATGCCCTGAAACCCGCCGAGATCCTTGATCCGGTCGGCGTGCGCGGGGGTGGCGAGGAGGATGGCGAGGGCGGTGAGCAGAGAGCGGATGAGCATGGTTCTGGACGTTGCAATGGACATGGTTATCAAACCGCTAATCACCCTCACCCTTCCCACCGCCTCGCGGCGGCGGGCCCCTTCCCTCTCCCAGCGGGAGAGGGAGAGCCGCGAAGCGGCGATGGGTGAGGGTGACAGGCGCATCAGAACGGCGCCAGCACCGAGAAGAAGCGCCCCAGCCAGCCCTGCCGTCCGGCGCGGGCGACGTCGCCTTTGCCGGTGTAGGCGATCTGGGCGTCGGCGACGCGAGTCGAGAGGACGCGGTTGTCGGCGGAGACGTCGGCGATGCGGACGATCCCCTTGATGCGGACGAACTCGTCGCCGCGGTTGAGGGTCACGCGCTTCTGGCCCTGCACCAGCATCGTGCCGTTCGGGTAGACCTCGGCGACGGTCACGCTGACTTCGCCCGACAGCGAGTTGGACTGGTCGGCCGAGCCCTTGCCGTTGAAATTGCGCGCGCCGCTGACGCTTGCGTCGGTGTTGGCGAACAGCGCGAGCGGACCCGTGGCGGGCGGGGTAAGGCTTGCGCCGCCGCCCGCATCGAGCTTGGAGCCCGCGGATTTGGACGCGGCGGTGCGCTCGACCAGGACGATGGTCAGCGGATCGCCGACCCGGCGCGCGCGCCAGCCCTCGTAGAGCGCGGAATAGCCGTCCGACACCTGGAAGATGGCGCCGTTGGCGGGCGGCGCGGGCGGCAGGATCGGCGCGCGGGCGACCGAGAAGTCTTCGGGCGGGGTCTTCTTGCCGAAGATGCCGGCGGAGGCGGGGGTCGCGACGAGCGCGAGGATGAGGAGGCCTGCGTACCTCACAGGTTCTGGTTCACGTATTTGAGCATGTCGTCGGTCGCCGAGATCATCTTGCTGTTCACCTCGTACGCGCGCTGCGTTTCGATCATGTCGACGAGCTCCTCGACGACGTTGACGTTCGACGCCTCCAGCATGCCCTGACGGATGCGCGCGCGGCCGTCCTGCCCTGCGACGCCGAGGTTCGCCGTGCCGCTCGCGGCGGTCTCGACCAGGTAGTTGTCGCCGGTCGGCTGGAGCCCCGCGGCGTTCGGAAAGGCGGCGACCTGGATCTGACCGATCTGCGTCGCCTCCGTCTGGCCGGGGACGGTCGCCGACACGGTGCCGTCGGCGCCGATCGTGATCTGGGTCGCGCCCTCCGGCACGGTGATGCCGGGCTGGACCTGATAGCCTTCGCTGGTCACCAGCAGCCCTTCGGCCGAGCGCGAGAAATTGCCCGCGCGGGTGTAGCCGAGCGCGCCGCCGGGGAGCTGGACCTGGAAATAGCCGTCGCCGTCGAGCATCAGGTCGAGCGAATTGCCGGTCTGGTTCGCCGACCCCTGCGTCTCGATGCGCGCGGTGCCCTGGATGCGGACGCCGGTGCCGAGGTTGAGCCCGGTCGCGTATTTGCTCTCCGACGTCGACTGCGCGCCGGGCGCGGTGACGGTCTGGTAGGCGAGCGTCTCGAATGCCGCGCGGTCGCGCTTGAAGCCGGGGGTGTTGACGTTGGCGAGGTTGTTCGAGATCACCCGCATGCGCGTGTCCTGGGCGTCGAGCCCGGTCCGCGCGATGTGCATGGCTGCAGAGGTCATGGCGTTGTTCCTTCTAGCTCGGCAGGCGCATCAGCGAGGCGGCGCTCTCGTCCATCGACTTCGCCTCCTTCATCATGTTGGCCTGGACTTCGTACGACCGCTGGTTCTCGATCATGTCGACCAGCGCCTGCGTCATGTTGACGTTCGACCCCTCCAGCGCGCCCGCGGTCACCTTGGCGTCGAGGTCGGCGGGCAAAGCGCCGCCGCCGCGGGCCTTCAGGAGATTGTCGAGACCCTTGACCGTGTCGCTGCCGCGGGTGCTGACGACCTTCAACCGGTCGAGAATCTGCGGGTTCTTCGGGTCGCCGCCCGGCGGCACGATCGAGACCGTGCCGTCGCCCGCGATCGACAGCGAATCGTACGGCGGGATCGTGATCGGTCCCGACTGGCCCTGGACGACGAAGCCGTCGCCGGTCTGGAGCACGCCCGAAGGCGCGACCTGGAGATCGCCGCGGCGGGTGTAGCTCTCCGCGCCGTCCGCCGCCTGGACCGCGAGCCAGCTGTCGCGCCCGGTGAGCGCGACGTCGAGCGCGCGGCCGGTCTGCTGGATCGCGCCCGACGCGCGGTCGATGTCGCGCACCTCCTCCGATGTCGGCGCGCGCGCCTCCATCTGCGTCCCGCCGCCCTTCAGCGCGATCCGTTCGAACACGACGCGGTCGGCGCGGAAGCCGGTGGTGGACACGTTCGCGATGTTGTTCGCGATCGCGGCCTGCGCCGACATGTGCGCGCGCAGCCCCGTCGCGGCGGTGTATACGAGCTTGTCCATCTAGGCCTCCGCGCCGCTGAGCATCACGAGCGGATGTTGAAGATCGTCTGCGAGACCTGGCTCGCGGTATCCAGCGCCTTGGCGTTCGCCTGGAAATTGCGCTGCGCCGCGATCAGCCCGACGAGCTCTTCGGTGATGTCGACGTTCGACCGCTCGATCGTCGAGGTCATCAGCTTGCCGAAGCCGTTGGAATTGGCGGTGCCGAGCACGGGATCGCCCGAGATGCCCGTCGCGGTCCAATAGCTGTTGCCCTGCTGGCGCAATCCTTCCGGCGACGAGAAGTTGGCGAGCATGACCTGGCCGAGCGCCTTGGTCTCGCCGTTGGAGAAGCTCGCCTTGACCAGCCCGTCGTCGCCGATCGTCACGCCTTCCAGCTGGCCGACCGCCTTGCCATTCTGCCCCTTCTCGACGACGTTGAACGGCGCGGAGAGCTGGGTCGACGTGGCGCCGATCAGCAGCGACAGCTGTTGTTCGGACTTCGACGTCGACAGCGTGACGGGATCAAAGGTGGTCGCCGATGTCGGCGCGGTCATCGCTCCGCTCGAATCGAAGGTGAGCGTGACCTTGTTCGAGCCGCCGCTCTCCAGCGGCTGATCGCCGATATAGCTGTACGCCGCCCAGTCGCTCGACGTCACGCTGCCCGACGGCACGGTCTCGCGCGCCAGATAGGTGACCATGGTCAGCGCGTTGCCGTTCGAATCGTAGACGGTGTTCTGGACCGACTGGTTGTACGAGGTCGGGTCGAAGCGGTCGAAGGTCGCGGTGGCGGGGACCGCGGTGTTGGCGTTGAGCTGAAGCGTCAGCGAGGTCGCGGTGGTCGGGACCGCGGTGCCGCTGGTCTGCGGCAGGCGGAGCGACACCGCGGAGTCGAGCCCCGTCGCGACGACCGCGCCCGACCCGTCGACCGGATAGACCTGCAGATGCCCGCCCGCCGAATCGACGACATAGCGGTCGTTGTCGACCTGGAACCCGCCGTTGCGGGTGAAGCTGACGCGCTGCGAGTTCATGTCGCTCTTGACCGCGAAGAAGCCGTCGCCCGAGACCGCGAGATCGAGGCTGTTCGACGACTGGATGAGGTTGCCCTGGCCGAACTGCTGGCGGTTGCCCTTCACCACCGTGCCCGAACCGATCATCTGGGTCGGCGACAGCGACACCGACGAGGCGATGACGTCGGCGAACTCGGTGCGGCTCTTCTTGAAGCCGTTGGTCGAGACGTTGGCGAGGTTGTGCGAGATGCTCGACATCTCGGTCTGCGAAGCCTGGAGGCCGGAAAGCGACGTGTAGAAGGACATGGGGTTACTCCTGTACGAAGAGGGGGATCAGCCGATTTCGCGGACCGAGGTGACGGGGACGGGGCCGAGCCCCGCGACGTTGAGGACGGGCGCGCCGCCGGGCGGCACCGAGACGGATTGGACCGGGGCCCAGACGAGGCCGGTCGCGGCGACCGCGGCGCCGCTGTTCTGCGCGGTGACGGTGACGGTGAACGGGCCTGCGCCCGCGTCCTCGCCCGCGGCGGTCCGGCCGTCCCAATCGTAGGTCGCCGTGCCCTTGGGCTGCGCGCCGAGCGAGAGCTGGCGGAGGACCTGGCCGTTTTCGGATTCGATCGTCACGAGGACGTCGGAGGCCGAGCCGGCCAGCTCGACCGCGCCCGCCAGCCCGCCGGCGGTGCGGCCGTAGGCGGTGTCGCCCGGCGTCAGCACGGTGCGGCCGATGTAGCTGGATGCGTCGGCGACGCTGGTGTTCCCGAGCTTGTCGCCGATGCTCTTCAGCGTCGCCGACATCTCGCTGATCCCGGCGAGCGACGAGAATTGCGCCATCTGCGCGACCATTTGCGTGTTGTCGACCGGATCGAAGGGATCCTGGTTCCTCATCTGCGCGGTCATCAGCTTCAGGAAGTCGGCCTGGCCGAGCGTCGTCGACGCCGACGTGCCGACCGGGGCGGAGGTCGAGCTGCGCTTGATGCCGAGGTTCGACAGCGTTGTGTCGAAGGAGGAGGTGGCGATCATGGTCAGCGGCCCAGCTTGAGGGTGTCGATGATCAGCGACTTGGCGGTCTGCATGACTTCGACGTTGTTCTGATAGGTGCGCGCGGTCTCCATCATGTCGACCAGCTCGCGGGTCTCGTCGACCGCGGCGTCGAAGACGTTGCCCTCCGCGTCGGCCATCGGATTGGAGGGATCGTAGCGCTTGGTGGGCGCTTCGCCCGCGGTGACGACCCGCTCGACATCGACCGTCGCCATCCCCGACGCGGCGTCGAGGTGCGTGCGGAAGACCGGCTTCATCGTCCGGTAGGCGGCGGCCTCCGACCCTGCGACGACGCCCGCGTTGGCGAGGTTCGACGCGGTGGTGTTCATCCGGACGAGCTGCGCGGACATCGCGCGGCCCGCGACCTGGAAGACCGACAAAGGCTGACCGGGCATTCTATTCGCCCTTCAGCGCGCGGGTGATCGTGCCGATCCGCCCGTTGAGGAAGGACAGCGTCGTCTGATACTGGACCGCGTTCTCGGCGAAGGCGGTCTGTTCCTGGCTCAGTTCGACGGTGTTGCCGTCCATCGAGGTCTGGGTCGGCACGCGGTACTTGATCGCGTCGGCCATGTCCGTGGAGCGCTCCATTGCGCCGAGCGCCTGCGCGAAGTCGATGTCGCGCGCCTTGAAGCCGGGCGTCGAGGCGATGGCGATGTTGGAGGCGAGCACCCCCATGCGCTGCGAGCGCACCGCCAGCGCGGCCCCGTGAACTCCGAACAACGTGTCGTTGGCCACTGGCCGAACTCCTGAGCGCACGATTGCGCGGTGGGGTCTCAGCAAGGGGCGTGCCAAGTTTGATGGGGAGGGGCGCGGCGCAGCTGTGAGGCGATTGAGCGGCAAGGGATTGCCGGTTGCGGCAATGCGGCGGCGGCGATTGCCGGTTGAGACGTCCTATAGTCCTCCGTCACCCCGGACTTGTTCCGGGGTCCAGGGTTCGGCTGGGCGACGCGCTTCATTGTCGTAGCTTCCCGCCCAGCACCACGCTGGACCCCGGAACAAGTCCGGGGTGACGAAATGGAGTGCGGAACTCGGGAGGGAGCTTAGAACGACGACGCTGGTTGGCCCATCCCTTGCACAGCATCCCGCGACATGATCGCGCTTCACCAGTTCATCGATCCCACCGCCTTCGCCATCGTCGGCGGGGGCACCGCGCTCGTCACGTTGCTGCGGGCGCCGTTCGGCGACGTGGCGCGGGCGCTCGTGGCGGTGAGGACGCTTGCGCGCGGGCGGTTCGACGGGGACGCGCTGGTCGCGCAGGTGGCGGTGCTTGGCCGCACGGCGCAGCGGCAGGGGGTGATGGCGCTCGACAAGGCGGTGATCACCGACGCCGACGTGCGCGCGGCCGTCGCCGACATCATCGACGGCCGCGACGGCGAGGCGGTGGCGGCGATGCTGGATCACCGGCGGCGCGCGCGGATCGAGCGGCATCTCGCCGCGGCCGAGGTCTGGGCGGGGGCGGCGGAGGCGGCGCCCGCGATGGGGATGGTCGGCACGCTGATCGGGCTGGCGGCGATGTTCGCGACGATGACCGATCCGGGCGCGATCGGCGGGGCGATGGCGGTGGCGCTGCTGGCGACGCTCTATGGCGCGCTCCTCGCCAATCTGCTCGCGATGCCGATCGCGGCGCGGCTGCGCGCGGCGGCGCGGTGCGAGGCGTTCGAGCGGGCAAGGCTGGTCGCGCCGCTCGCCGCGCTCGCGCAGCGCGAGACGCCGCGGAGGCTGGCCGCGTGAACGACTTCCCCGAGATCGCGCCGCCGCGCGCGCTGTGGGTGGTGACGCTCGCCGATCTGGCGCTGCTGCTCGTCGGCTTCCTGCTGTTGATCCACACGACCGGCGACCGCAAGGCGCTCGCCAGCGGTTTGCGCGAGAGTTTCGGCGAAGCGCCTGCGCCCGCGATGCCGGTGCTGGCGACCGCCACGGGGGCGTTCGCGACCGGATCGGCCGTGCTGGGCGCCGAGCCCGCGCTGGTCGCCTGGGCCAAGGACGCGGTGCGCGATCCGCGCGTCACGCTGGCGATCACCGGCGCGGTCGACGGAAGCCCGAGCGACGTCGATCCGCAGACCGGCAGCGGCGCGGTGCTCGCCGCCGATCGGGCGCGCGCGGTCGCCGCCTTGCTCGCCGACGTGACGCCCGCCGACCGTTTGACCATCACCACCACCGTCGCGCCGGGCCGCCGCGCCGCGTCGGTGACGCTCGCCTTTGCGGGCGAGAGGAGACCGTAAGTGCTGTTATCCCTTTTTCTCGCCGCGGCGTTCCAGGACACGAGCGGGCTCGACCGCGCGGTCGCCGCGTTCACCGGGCGGCCGATCGGGGCCGAGGGGGGCGCGCGCACCGTGGTCGATCCGCGGCTGCGGCTCCGGCAATGCCCGACCGTCGCGATGTCGTGGCGGACCGAGGCGCATGACGCGGTGGTCGTCACCTGCTCCGGGCCGGACTGGCGCATCTTCGTGCCGGTGATCCGCGCCGCTGCCGCCGCTGCGCCCGCGCGCGCCGTGGCGAGCGCGCCGGTCAAGGTCGAGCCGGTCGTCCGCCGGGGCGATTCCGTCGTGATCGAGGCGGGGTCGAACGGCTTTTCGATCACCCGCGAGGGCGTCGCGATGGCCGATGCCGCGCCGGGCGCGCGCTTCGCGGTGCGGGTCGCGGACGCCCGCGCGCCGGTGCAGGCGGTGGCGGTCGCGCAGGGCCGCGCCACGCTGCCCGGGTGGGGCGAATAAAAAATGTCTAAAGGCGGCGCGCTGCCGGTCGTTTCCCTCCGTGTCACGAAACCCGAAAGGTGCGGACATGGTCGATTCGATAGCGCCAAGGCCGGTATCCAGCGAGGCGAAGGTCCAGCGTGTGTCGCTGGCCCGGTCGGTCGCGAACGCGCCTTCGCCAGCGGAGTCGCGGCCCAAGCCCGCGCCCGACACGACGATGCTGAGCGGGGTCGCGCGGTCGATGGCGAGCGCGCCGCCGGTCGACGTCGACCGGGTCGCGCTGGTCAAGCGCGCGATCGAGCGCGGCGACTTTCCGATCCTGCCCGCGACGATCGCCGACCGGATGATCGCGCTGAAATACGACTGGATGAGCGCCGATGACCAGGCGTGACGCGCTGATCCGCACCATCGACGCCTTGCACGCGGAGATCGCGGCGCTGAAGGCCAATGACGTGGTCGCGCTGGAACGGGCGACCGCGGAGAAGCTGGCGTCCATCGAGGCGGTGGCGGCGGCGGGGACCGGACCTGCGGGCGCCGACCTGCGCGAGCTCGCCGACGAGGCGAACCGGCTGAACGAGACGTGCCGCATCTACGTCAACCTGATGGCGGCAAATGTCCGCCGCCGCCTGCAAACCCTGACCGGCGATGCCGGGGCGGGGTACCGGCCGGGAGTCGCGCGGGCTTACGCGTGAGGTCAGGGTCGCCGTCGGGTTGACCGATGGGTTGATCGCCGATCCCGATTTCGTCACCCCGGATACCTCGACAAGCTCGGCAGAGCCTTGTTCCGGGGTCCAGCGTGCGGCAGGCGACGGAATTAGAGCTTTTATCCGCAAGGCTTGCGGAACCCTGGACCCCGGAACAAGTCCGGGGTGACGGTGGACGGGTGGAGAGGTTCGTCCTCCTCTCGCGGTAACTGGCACGACCTTTGCTGTGACGGTCGCAGCATGACCATTTCCTCCATTTCCACCGCGCGCGTCCAGCAGGCGATCGCCGCCGCCAGTTCGCGGACCGGCGTCGATTTCGGCTATCTGCTGGGGCAGGCCAAGCTCGAGAGCGGCCTGCGCGCCAACGCCAAGGCTTCGGGTTCGAGCGCGACCGGGCTGTACCAGTTCATCGAATCAAGCTGGTTGTCCGTGGTCAAGAAGCACGGCGCGGAGCACGGGCTCGGCTGGGCGGCCGACGCGATCGGCGCGGGGAACCGGGTGGCCGACGGCGGCACGCGGCGCGCGATCCTGGCGCTGCGCAACGATCCCGCCGCGGCGTCGCTGATGGCGGCGGAGCATGCGTCGGACAACAAGGCGACGCTGGAGGCGACGCTGGGGCGCGAGGCGACCGGCACCGACCTGTACATGGCGCACTTCCTGGGCATCGGCGGCGCGAAGAAGTTCCTGTCGAAGATGGCCGCGAACCCGCAAGCGAGCGGGGCGGCGCTGTTTCCGCAGGCGGCGAACGCCAACCGCGGCGTGTTCTACACCAAGGCGGGGCAGCCGCGGTCGCTGAGCCAGATCTACGAGCGGTTCGGGGCCAAGCTGGGGACGGTGAGCGAGACCGCGGCGGCGAACCGCGACTTCGCGACGCGGGTGCTCGGGCTGAACGGCGACACGACGGTGGTGACGGGACAGGAGAGCGCGGAGGATGCGCTGTCCTGGGCGCACACGACGCTGGGTCGGATCGAGGAGCGGCCGCGGGTCGATGTGCTCAGGCCGACGCCTGAGAACGCGCGGCTGGCGTACATGATGCTGGCGGGGCTCTGAGATGCGGTTCCTCGCCAATGCGCGCTCGGCGGCTCTGCCGGGTTCGATCCTGCTGCTCGTGCTGGTCATGGTGGTGCCGATCCCGGCGGCGCTGCTCGACGTGTTCTTCGTCGCCAACATCGCGATCAGCCTGGCGGTGCTGATGGTGGCGCTGAACGCGCAGAAGCCGCTCGATTTCTCCGCCTTTCCCACGGTGCTGCTGTTCGCGACGCTGTTCCGGCTGGGCCTGAACGTCGCGTCCACTCGGATCGTGCTGGTCCACGGGCACGAGGGCGAGGCGGCGGCGGGGCATGTGATCGAGGCGTTCGGGACGTTCCTGATCGGCGGCGATTACGTCGTCGGCATCTTCGTGTTCGCGATCCTGATGATCATCAACCTGATCGTCGTCACCAAGGGCGCCGGCCGCGTGTCGGAGGTGTCCGCGCGCTTCACCCTCGACGCGCTGCCGGGCAAGCAGA
>SXHP01000135.1 GCA_005773165.1 Sphingomonadales bacterium
GATGCGTGGCTGCGGCTTGGCAGGTGCAACGGCGTCGGCTCCGGCGTCCACATCGCCTTCGTCCGCGTCATCGGCCACATCGGCAGCTTCGACAGGGCGCGGCGCAGGTGCGGGCGCAGGGGTCGGCGCGACCGGCCGCTCAACGGGCGCGGGTGCGGGCGGCGCGGGCGGCGGCGGAGGGGGCGCGGCCTTCTCGGGCTCGTTGGGCTTGACCGGCGACGGGCGCGACTGCAGCCCCAGCCTGTGCGCCTTGCCGATCACCGCGTTGCGGCTGACCCCGCCCAGGGCTTCGGCGATCTGGCTCGCGGTCTGGCCCGCCTCCCACATGCCTTTCAGCGAATCGATCCGCTCGTCGGTCCACGACATTTGAGCACTTCCTTGTGTTGCGCACGTCAGGCGGGGCGACTACCGCGGTGCGGCATGAGCGACCAGTCCCAAACGCATCAGATTTCTTCGGCGATCCGCTCGGCTCCCCCGTTGCCCGAACCGGGCGTTCCGACGATCCGGAACGTGAACTGGGGCGGTCTCCGCACTCTCTATATCAAGGAGGTGCGCCGGTTCTTCAAGGTGCAGCTGCAGACCGTCTGGGCCCCTGCGGTGTCGCAGCTTCTGCTGCTGGTGGTGTTCACCACCGCGCTGGGCGCCCGCGGCGAGGTCGGGGTCGGCGGCGCGACGGTGGCCTTTGCGGACTTCATCGCTCCCGGGCTGATCGTGATGGGCATGCTCAACAACGCCTTCGCCAACGCCAGCTTCTCGCTGCTCGTCGGCAAGATACAGGGGACGATCGTCGACTATCTGATGCCGCCGCTCTCGCACGCCGAGCTGCTGGCGGCGCTGGTCGGCGGCGCGGTGACGCGGGCGTTCCTTGTCGGGGCTGCGATCTGGCTGGCGATGGCGCTGTGGCCGGGGGTCCACGTCACGCCGCGGATCGTCCCTGCGATCCTGTGGTTCGGGCTGCTCGGGTCGGTGATGATGGCGCTGCTCGGCGTGCTGACCTCGATCTGGGCGGAGAAGTTCGACCATGCCGCCGCGGTCACCAACTTCGTCGTCGCGCCGCTCGCCTTGCTGTCCGGCACCTTCTATTCGGTCGACAAGCTCGCCCCCGCGTTTCGCGCGGTCAGCCACGCCAACCCGGTGTTCTACGTCATCTCCGGGTTCCGCTACGGATTTCTGGGCGTCGCGGATTCGCCGGTGCTGCTGGGGAGCATCGTCATCCTCGCGATCGACGCGGTGCTCGCGATCCTCTGCTACATGCTGCTGAAGTCGGGCTGGAAGCTCAAGAATTGAGGGCGACCCTCGTCCTTCCCGCGGTCGCGCTCGCGCCCCTCGCGCAGGCGCACGCGCAGGCTCCGGTCGCCGCGGTTCAGGCCCCCGCATCGCCGCTGGAGAAGCGGGTCGACGCGCTCGTCGCGCTGTTCGCGGGGGAAAGCGATTACGAGGCCGATTTCGCCGACCGCTTCCGCGCCGCGATCTCCGCGGATCAGATGACGGCGATCGAGGCCAAGCTGCGCGAACAGCTCGGCCGCCCCCGCGCGATCGAGCGGGTCGCCGCGCAAGGGCCGTGGGGTGCGGACGTCGTCGTCGGGTTCGAGCGCGGCACCGCGTCGGTCACCCTCCAGCTTGAGCCGAGCGCGCCGCACCGGATCATCGGCCTGCGCATCACCGGGACGCAGCTACGCGACGACAGCCTCCAGCGCGTCACCGCTGACCTCGCCGCGCTGCCGGGCTCGAAAGGCTTCGGCGTCTACGCGCTCGGCCCGCGCGGCATGCGGCCGGTGGTGGAGGTCAACGCCGGGGCGACCGCGCCGATCGGCTCGGGCTTCAAACTCTGGGTGCTCGCCGAGGCGGTGCGTCAGGTGCGGTCCGGCAAGCGCCGGTGGAGCGACGTGGTGACGCTCGGGCCCCGCGCGCTGCCCAGCGGGCAGATGCAGGCATGGCCTCGGCAAGCCCCGGTGACGCTGCAGACGCTGGCGACGATGATGATCTCGATCAGCGACAACACCGCGACCGACACGCTGATGACGACGCTGGGGCGCACGGCGGTAGACGCGGTGCTGGCGACCGTCGGCGTCGCCGATCCCGCGCGGACGCTGCCCCTCCTGACCACCCGCGAGGCCGCCGCGATCAAGGCCGATCCGGCGCGGCTCGCCACATGGAAGCGGAGCGGCCTCGCCAGCCGCCGCGCGCTCCTCCTCGCCGACCGCGCCCGCCTCGCCGAAGCCCCGCTCGA
Organism: Sphingomonadales bacterium; assembly: GCA_005773165.1. GTDB lineage: Bacteria > Pseudomonadota > Alphaproteobacteria > Sphingomonadales > Sphingomonadaceae > Sphingomonas. Next base: position 2,231 of record SXHP01000135.1, read on the forward strand.
CGTCGCGATGTTCGACGGCGCGCCGATCGCGGCGGACACGGTGGAATGGTTCGCCTCCCCCCGCGACATGGCCCGCACCCTCGACTGGCTTCGCGCCAACGGCGATCAAGCGACCCAGGCGATGCTGGCGATCAACCCCGGCGTCGCCCCCGGCAGCGCGCGCGCGTTCGGCTACGTCGGCTACAAGGGCGGATCGGAGCCGGGCGTCATCGCGATGAACTTCCTGCTCAACACCCGCGACGGCCGCTGGTTCGCAGTGACCGGCAACTGGCACCGCAGCGACGCCGCCGTGAACGACGCGGCGTTCGCGGCGATCATGGGGCGGGCTGTGGCGCTGGTGGCTTCTTAGCCCTCTCCCGCGAGCGGGAAAGGGCTAGAACGGAACGTCGGCGATCGAGGAAAATCCTTCCTTCGCTCTGTCCTACAGATTGCAAGCTGTGAGAGGATGGCCGCGACTCGGCGCCAACCGGTGCCCGCTCTTTCTCAGGCGTGCAGAAGCGAACATGCCGGTGGCGATCGGCCGCCGCAATTCATCGCGTTCGCGGCAACTTCGGCAACTTCAGCGGATCGCCGCACCCCTGCGCATTATGGCTGAGTAAGGCTTCTCACCCAAACGAGACCGCGCATAGTGTCAACTTGGTGTCAACTTTGGACCCGCGACACAGTGCCTCTAGCTCGCCAAAGCCTCGACCAGCGCCTTGACCTTGGCCTGTCGCCATTGCGGAAGCGGCGCGACGAGCCAATAGCCTTGCCGCGAGGGCACAGCTTCGCCGAGCGCGACGACGCGGCCTGCTGCGAGGTCGGCGGCGGCGAGCATCTCTGGCACCACGGCCCTCCCAAGCCCCGCCGCGGCGGCGTCGATCGCGAGCCCAGCGTCGGCGACGCGGATGTGGGCGTCCGCACCGTCCCAGCCGATCGTCACCTCGGGCGCGTCGGCCGAGCGGGCGACGGTGACCATGCCGTCGGATTCCACCGCTTCGCCCTCATGCTCGCCCGGGCCGTCGCCCCAGCGGATCGCCAGGTCGAGGTTGGCCTGCGCGAAATCGAGCCCTTCCGCATCGGCGGCGAGCAGGACGAAGCGGACGTCGGGGTCGCGCGCGGCATAGGCGGAGAGGCGCGGGAGCAGCCATTTTTCGGTCAGGTCGCGCGGCGCGGCGATGGTCAGCGACTTGGACGACTGCCCCGCCTGCATCGCGCGCACCGCTTCCTCGAAGTGCAGAAACCCGTCGCGCAACGGGCCGAGTCCGGCTTCGGCTTCGGGCGTCAGCTCCAGCCCGCGGGTGGTGCGGCGGAACAGGACCACGCCCAGCGTATCCTCCAGCGCGCGGATCTGCTGCCCGACCGCGGCGGGGGTGACCGCGAGCTCGTCGGCGGCGCGGGTGAAGGACAGGTGCCGCGCGGCCGCGTCGAGGACGCGGAGGCCGTTGAGGGGGAGGTGGGTGCGTTTCATGGCCGCCCCCGCCCTCGTGCTCCCCTCCCGCTCAGCGGGAGGGGTCGGGGGAGGGCATGTCCACGGGCCGCCTCGCACGCGGACAGGCCCTCCCCTAACCCCTCCCGCAAGCGGGAGGGGATTTTCAACGTATGGACGGTCCGCATCACTGCAGCACCGCAGGAGCCAGCAGCATGAACCGCGGGATCGCCACGTCGAACTCGCGGCCGTCCTCGCCGACCATCCGGTAGCTCCCCTGCATCGCCCCAGTCGGGGTCGAGAGCGGGCAGCCCGAGACATAGTCATACGCCGCGCCCGGCGCGATCATCGGCTGTTCGCCGACGACGCCTTCGCCCTCCACCGTGTGCCGTGCGCCGCGGCCGTCGGTGATCACCCAGTGGCGGGTGAGGAGCTGCACCACCCGTTCCCCGTCATTCTCCAGGCGGATATGATAGGCCCAGAACCAGCGGCCACGCTCGGGCTCAGACTGTTCGGGCAAATAGGACACCGCAACGCGGACCGTCACCCCGCGCGTCGTCTCGGCGTAGGGGAACAGCGCCTTCACAAGCCTGCCGCGCTCAACGCCTGGTCGAGATCGTCGATGACGTCCTGCGGGTCCTCGAGCCCGACGTTGATGCGGAGCATGCCCTCCTCGATCCCCATTTCGCGGCGCTTGTCCTCCGCGACGCTGGCGTGGGTGGTCGACGCGGGATGCGTCATCAGCGAACGCGAATCGCCGATGTTGTTCGAGATGTCGACGAGCAGCAGCGCGTCGAGCAGCGCATGCGCCTGAGACCGCCCGCCCTCCAGCTCGATCGCGAAGATCGGTCCGCCCGCGTCCATCTGCGCCTTGGCGAGGTTATGCTGCGGGTGGCTCGGCAGGAAGGGGCAGAGGACTTTCGGAACGCGGCTCTCCAGAAAGCGCGCGACTTGCAGCGCATTCTCCGACTGACGACGGATGCGCAGGTCGAGCGTCTCCAGACCCTTCATCACCACCCAGGCGTTGAACGGCGACAGCGTCGGCCCGGTGTTGCGGGTGAAGGGCAGCAACGTGTTGTCGATGAAGTCCTTGGTCCCGCACACCGCGCCTGCGAGCACGCGGCCCTGCCCGTCCATCATCTTGGTCGCGGAATAAGCGGTAACGTCCGCGCCGAACTCCATCGGCCGCTGAAGCGCAGGCGTCGCGAAGGCGTTGTCGACCACCGTCGTGATCCCCCGCTCGCGCGCGATGCCGCACACCGCCTTCAGGTCGACGACGTCCATCGTCGGGTTGGCGGGGGTCTCGAAGAAGAACACCTTGGTCGCGGGCCGCACCGCGTCGAGGAACGCCTGCGGGTCGCGCGCGTCGACCACCGTCGTGGCGATGCCGAACTTCGGCAACAAGGTGTCGGTCAGCCAGCGGCACGATCCGAACGCAGCGCGGCCGCCGACGAGGTGGTCGCCCGTCTGGAGCTGCGACAGCAGCACCGCGGTCATCGCCGCCATCCCCGACGCCATCGTCCGGCACGCCTCCGCGCCCTCCAGCAGCGCGATCCGCTCCTCCAGCATCTCGACCGTGGGGTTCTGGAGGCGGCTGTAGGTCATCCCCGCCTGCTCGCCCGCGAACCGCGCCGCGGCGTCGCCCGCGCAGTCATAGGCATAGCCGGAGGTCAGGAAGATCGCCTCCGACGTCTCGCCGTATTCGGAACGCGCGGTGCCGCCGCGGATCGCCCGGGTCGCGGGGCGCCAGGCCGAGGTGATGCTGCGGTCTAAGCCGGTCCGACGTTTCATGCCCACGCGCTTTGCCGGGAAGGCGCGACGGGGGCAAGGCTTGCCTGAGAGGGCGGGGGCGTTGCAGGCGTGCGGGATGACGCGCCTCCACTCCCGTCCCTGGCCCGCCGCGCTGATGCTGGGCGCCTTGTCGCAGGCGCTGTTCTCGTGGCGGCTGACGACACCAGGCAAGCTGGTGTTCGACGAGATCCATTATGTGCCTGCCGCGCGGGTGCTGCGCACGCTCACGGAGCCGACGAACATCGAGCATCCGCTGTTGGGCAAGGCGATCATCGCTGCCGGCATGATGCTGTTCGGCGACAATCCGCTCGGCTGGCGCGCCTTCTCCACGACCGCCGCGACCGCGGTGGTGATGGGGGTCTACGCGATCCTGCAGCTGACCTTCCGATCGCCGCGCACGTCGCTGTTCGGCGGCTTCCTCGCGCTCGCGAACTTCACCGTGTTCGTGCAGGCGCGCATCGCGAGGCTCGACGGGTTCATGGCGGCCTTTGTCGTGCTCGCGGTCGCGGCGATGCTGTGGGCGGCGCGTGGCGACGGACGCGCGGTGGCGTGGCGGTGGCTGCTCGGCGCGGCGCTGCTCGGGCTCGCATGCGGGACGAAATGGGCGGCCGTGCCCTATCTCGGCTATGCGGCGCTCGCCTTCCTGATCGTGAAGCGGTGGCGGCCGAAGGCGTGGCCGGGGCTGGGTCAGCTTCGTGCGGGCGCGCTGCTCGGCGTGGGATCGCTCCTGGCCTATGTCGCGACGTTCGCGCCCGCCTTCTTCTACGGGGCCGATGCGCTGACCTGGCGCACGTTCCTGCCGTTCCATGCGGAGATGTACGCGCGCCAGACGCAGGTGCTCCCCCTTCACCCGTATCAATCCTCATGGTGGACCTGGGCGTTCGATCTTCGCCCGATCTGGTACATGTACGAGTCCGTCGACGGCGCGCAGCGCGGCGTGCTGATGCTCGGCAACCCGGCGGTGATGTGGGGCGGGCTGGTCGCGGTCGCGGCGTGCCTGGCGGCGGCGGTCCGGCATCGGGATGCGAAGCTGGGAGCGGTCGCCGCCCTATGGACCGGTTCCTATGCGGTATGGGCGATCATCCCCAAATCGCTGGGGTTCTTCTATTATTATTATCTGCCCAGCATCTGGCTGGCCGTGGTCATCGCCGCCGCCTTGCATCGGTTCGGCCGCGGGCGGCTGCGCGGCCTGGAAGACGGGGTCGCGCTGCTCGCGGCGATGCTGTTCGGCTGGTTCTACCCGATCCTGTCCGCCGCGGCGCTCGGCGACTCGCAGGCGTTCCGCCGCTGGTTGTGGTTCGACAGCTGGCTGTGATCAGGCGGCGGCGTGGAGATAGGCGGGATCGAAGTCCGCGACCCGGCACATCCGCTTCCAATCGACGATATCGACCCGCCGCTTGTCGCGCGCGATGATGCCGTCGGCGCTCAGCGCGCCGAGCATGCGGTTGACGTGAACCGGCGTCAGTCCGGTCGCATCGGCGATCTGCTCCTGCGACATCGGTAATTCGAAGCGCTCGGGCGACCCGAGCCCCGCCGCCTTGCGCCGGGTCGCGAACTCGCAGAGCATGTGCGCGACGCGGGACTTGGCGTCGCGACGCCCGATGTTGAGCACCCATTCGCGGAACACCGAAGCGTCGATCAGCGTGTCGCGCCACAGCGCCTCCAGCACCGCAGGGCGATCGCGCGCCGCCTCGCGCAGCGCATTCGCCGGCACAATCGCCCAGGTCGCCTCGGTGATCGTCTGGACGTTATAGTCCGCCACCGGGATCAGCATGTGCTGGAGATCGAGGAAGTCGCCGGGGAGGTGGAACGACACGATCTGCCGCCCGCCGTCGCTGGTCGTCCTGTGGCGGCAGGCGTAGCCGCTGAGCAGGATCGCGCATTGCGTCACGCGGTCGCGCTCGCGGACGATGTAATGGCTGGATCGGCCGCGACCCAGGGTGAACGGCAGCGCCGCGATCGCCTCGCGGTCACTGGCGTCGAACCGTCCGAACCTTTCCAATCTGCGGATCACCGATCCGAAAACATCGGCTCCTTCCGCCGGCATCATGTCCCCCGTCTGTCAGCGCGACGCTTAGCGCTGCTGAGCCGCTCCGCGAGGCTTATCCCATTAACCCACGTTTACCCGCGCTAATATCGGCCCCAGGTGAAGCGCGAGGACAAAGCGTAGTTCCAGACTGCGCCGACCAGGACCCCGACCAGCGCCGACGCGGCCCATGCACCGTCGCGGACGTCATGGAGGAACGACGCGATGCCGACGTTGGCGACCGCGCCGACCGAGCAGACGACGCAGAACGACACCCAGCCGTCGAGCAGCTTGCGCCAGCCCTTGAGCCGCAGGTCGCGATAGGTGAGCGCGTTGTTCAGGAAGAAGTTGAACGTCATCGCAGCGGCGGTGGCGAGGATCTGGCCGGTAAGAAACGACGTGCCGAGCACGACGTAGAACAGGCTGAGCATCGCCATGTGCAGCCCGACGCCGATCACCCCGATCGCGGAGAACATCGCGAACCGCACCGGCACGAAGCGCCCGAACATGCGGTCATAGAGCGCGACCAAATACTCCATCGCGACGACGTGATCGAGCTTCGACTCGCCTTCGGTGCGGACGCGGAAGGTGTAGGGCAGTTCGCGGAAGTTCAGCGGCCGCGGGCTCGTCGTCATGATGTCGAGCAGGATCTTGAAGCCGATCGCAGACAGATCGGGGACGATCGCGCGGACCACGCTGGTCCGGACGGTGAAGAAGCCGCTCATCGGATCGCTGAGATCGGCCTTCAGCACGTGGCGCGACAGCCGGGTGGCGAGCGCGGACTTGGCGACGCGGTCGCGGTCCCAATCGCCGGTTCCGCCGCCCGCGACGAAGCGAGATCCGACGACGAGGTCGAGCGCGGGATCGGCGCGCAAGGCCTCCACCATCGCAGGCAGCACCGTTTCGTCGTGCTGGAGGTCGCCGTCGATCACCGCGACGAGCGGCGCGGCGGTGGCGCACATGCCCTCGATACAAGCCGACGACAGCCCGCGGCGTCCGATCCGCTGAATGACCCGGACCCGCGGATCGACGCGGGCGAGTTCGCGCGCGGCGTCGGCGGTGCCGTCAGGACTGTTGTCGTCGACGAAGATCGCTTCCCAGCGAAGGTCGCCGAGCGCCTGGTCCAGGCGAGCGATGAGGGTGGGAACGTTGGCGCGCTCGTTGAAGGTCGGGATGACGATCGCGAGCTCGAGCAGGTCCTTCACCCCAGCCTCGCCAGCACGGCCCTTGTCATGTCGTCGGTGGTCATCGCGCCGCCCAGATCGGCGGTGCGGGCACCGTCGGCGATCGCCGCGCCCACCGCGGCGTCGATGCGGTCCGCCGCTTCGGGCAGCGCCAGCGAATGGCGGAGCATCATCCCGGCGGACAGGATCGCGGCGCACGGATTGGCCTTGTTCTGCCCGGCGATGTCGGGGGCGGAGCCGTGGATCGGCTCGAACAGCCCCCTGCCCTGCCCGTCGAGCGCGGCGGAGGGCAGCATGCCGATCGAGCCTGCGCACATCGACGCCTGGTCGGACAGGATGTCGCCGAACAGA
>SXHP01000136.1 GCA_005773165.1 Sphingomonadales bacterium
CGAGCCCGACGCCTTCGACCGCCAGCAGCACCGCGACATCGACCCGCCCGAATGGTGCCGCTCGGTCGTCTACCCCGCTACCGCGAAAGCAATGCGCGGCGTCCTGGCCGAAGCCGCGGGCGCGGACATCGTTGTCAAGGCCAACGGCGTTGGCGTCTTCGACCGCGAACTGCTCGAAGGCGTCGTCGCCCAGGCGAGTCCCCACGCCCTCAGGATCTTCTGGGACGTGGACGCCGCCGCCACGCTCGACGAGATGCGCGCCGACGCCTCGCACCCCGTGCTGCGCGCGCTGCCCGACCTCGATATGGTCCTCACCTACGGCGGCGGCCCGCCCGTGATCGACGCCTACGAAGGCTTCGGCGCAGCGCAATGCGTCCCCGTCTACAACGCACTCGATCCGACGACGCACTTCCCCGTCGCCCCCGACGATCGCTTTGCCTCAGACCTCGCCTTCCTTGGCAACCGTCTCCCCGACCGCGAGGCCCGGGTCGAGGAGTTCTTCCTCCGACCCGCCGCCGCGCTTCCCGAACGTCAGTTCCTGATCGGCGGCAACGGCTGGGAGACGAAGCATATGCCCGCCAACGTCCGCCACCGCGGCCACGTCTACACGCACGAACACAACGCCTTCAACTGCACCCCCAAGGCGGTGCTCAACGTCGCGCGCGACTCGATGGCGCACATCGGCTTCTCCCCCGCAACCCGCGTGTTCGAGGCCGCCGGGGCCGCCGCTTGCCTGATCACCGACGCCTGGGAGGGCATCGAGCAGTTCCTCGCACCCGAGACCGAAGTCCTCGTCGCCCGCGACGGTCAGGACGTCGCCGAGCACATGTCCGCGCTCACCGCCGAACGCGCCCGCTCGATCGGCCAAGCCGCGCTCAAGCGCGTTCTCGCCGAGCACACCTATGCGCTCCGCGGCGCGCAGGTTGACGCGCTGTTCCGCCAGCACGCGAGCGTAGCGGCATGAAGCTCGTCGTCCTCGGCCTGTCGCTCTCCTCCTCCTGGGGCAACTGCCACGCCACCACCTTCCGCGCGCTGCTGAAAGCCTTCGCCGTTCGCGGGCACGACATCCTGTTCCTCGAACGCGATGTGCCCTGGTATCGCGATCAGCGAGACCTCGCCGATCCGTCCTACTGCCAGCTTTGCTTCTACGACGACCTTGACGACCTCGCCCGCTTCACTCCCGAGATCGCCGAAGCCGATGCGGTGATCGTCGGTTCCTACGTCCCCGAAGGCGTCGCGGTCGCGCGTTTCGTCCAAGAGACAGCGGGCGGCACCACCGCCGTTTACGACATCGACACGCCGGTGACGCTCGCCAAACTCGCCCGCGGCGATTACGAATATCTGAGCCCGGAGGTCATCCCCGGCTACGATGTCTACCTCTCCTTCACCGGCGGCCCGACGCTCGACCTGCTCGAGCGCAGATACCGCAGCCCTGCCGCCCGCGCGCTCTACTGCTCGGTCGACCCGAACGCCTATCGCCCGCTCGAAATGCCCAAGCGCTGGGACCTGTCCTATCTCGGCACCTACAGCCCGGACCGCCAGCCGACCCTCGAACGCCTGCTGCTGGAGCCCGCGCGCGCGCTCCCCCACCGTCGCTTCGTCGTCGCGGGCCCGCAATATCCGGCAAACATTCAATGGCCCGCCAACGTCGAGCGGATCGAGCATTGCCCGCCCGCCGACCACGCCGCCTTCTACTCCGCGTCGCGCTTCACCCTGAACGTCACCCGCGCCGACATGATCGCCGCCGGATGGTCGCCCTCGGTGCGACTTTTCGAGGCAGGCGCGTGCGCGACGTCGATCGTGTCGGACGTGTGGGAGGGCCTTGACCGTATCTTCGCCCCCGACCGCGAGATCATCCTCGCGCGCGGTCCCGAGCAGGTGATCGCCGCGCTCGAAGGCGCCGACGCGACCGCGCTCGGCCAGGCGGCGCAAGCACGCGTGCTCGCGGAGCATACCGCCGCGATCCGGGTGGGCGAGCTGGAGCAACACCTTGCGGAAGCGAGCGTTGGCAAGACACGAAAGAGCGCCGCTTGAGCGGCCAGGGAGAAGAATGATGGCGCGATCCGAACCCGATCTGATCCTGGTGGCCGGCGGCGCGGGCTTCATCGGCTCGCACCTGTGCGACCGGCTGCTGTCGGAGGGTCACGCGGTGCTGTGCCTCGACAATCTCCAGACGTCACGCCCGTCGAACCTTCGCATGCTGGAGGGCCGCCCCGGCTTCACCTTCGTCCGCGGCGATATCAGCCAGCCGCTCCCCGAGGAGGTGACGTCGGAGTCGCACCGGATCACCCGTGTCTACAACCTCGCCTGCGCCGCCTCGCCGCCGCAGTACCAGGCCGATCCCGAACACACGATGCTGACCAACGTCGTCGGCACCAGCCACCTGCTTCGTCTGGCGGAGGCCGCTGGCGCGCGCTTTCTGCTCACCTCGACCAGCGAGGTTTACGGCGATCCTGAGGTCCACCCGCAGGTCGAGGGCTATCGCGGCTGGGTCAATTGCACCGGCCCGCGCGCCTGCTACGACGAGGGCAAGCGCGCGGCGGAGGCGATGACCTTCGACTACCGCCGGATGAACCGCGCGACGGTGCGGGTCGCGCGCATCTTCACCACCTACGGCCCCAACATGCACCCGGACGACGGCCGCGTCGTCTCCAACCTCATCTGTCAGGCGCTGTCGGGCCGTCCGATCACGCTCTACGTCTTTGATATTTAATGCGTCATGTTGCTCTGGCGTAAAGGGTGGGCGATAGGTTTTAATCAAACCCGAGTGCTTATCGAGGTGTTCGAGTGCTATACGAATTTTATTGCGATCCAGGGAACCTGCCTGATTTATCGCGTTGGCGAGCAAGTACGTCAAATCGTAACTATGAGCGACGCCGACCGGCGATTCGATATGACG